>CALFWI010000113.1 GCA_937928615.1 uncultured Saprospiraceae bacterium
TATCATCCGACAGAAATAAAGGTGGAACAATTTGTCAAAAAATGTGAACAATTAATTGCCTTAAATATTAAATTTAGTGTTGGTATCGTTGGTAAAACGGAACATTTTTCGGAGGCACAGCAATTGCGTGATAGTCTACCAAAATCAATTTATGTATGGGTCAATGCTTACAAACGAGCCCCTAATTATTATACTAAAGCAGACATTGCCTTTCTACACCAAATTGACCCTTTATTTAATTTAAATAATACCATTTATAATACAAAAGGAAAAGCTTGTTTTGCGGGAGAATCTAGTTTGTCAATTGATGGGGAGGGGAATATTAGTCGGTGTCATTTCATTAAGGATAAAATAGGCAATATTTACGAACAGGCTTTAGCTGAAATTTTAAAACCTACACCTTGTAGTAATGATCACTGTCGTTGTTATATAGGATACATGCATTTAAAAGAATTGGATTTAGCTACTATTTACGGGGATAAAATTTTAGAGCGTATTCCTTTAGAAGTCGTTGTTTAAGAGATTACAGGGAACTGAAGTTCCCTTATACGATTAACAAAATATTTCAAAACAAAAATAATAATCATGAAAGCTGAATTAATTTATCAAGATTATAATAGTAATAAATTTTGGCGGGTTACGGTAACAGGTAATGAGCACACCGTAACCTATGGCAAAGTAGGTGCGAATGGAACCTCTAAAACCAAAGTATTTGCCGATGAGGCTAAAGCACTTAAAGATGCACAAAAGCTGATTCGAGTGAAGAAAGGAAAGGGATATAAAGAAGCAACTGCCAAAGCACATGTTGTTAGAGATGATTATACCTTAATGGGTAAGCCCATCACAACTTTTGGTTCAACGATGAATCCTGCAACCGCCGTTAAAGTATTATCTGGCTACGATGAAAAATTGAAAGTTGTTAATAAACTGGATAAATTAGCGAAGCAAGCGAATATTGGAGAACTGGATACTTTAGTCATTGGCGCGTGGCAAGATGCACATGACCCAGTTTCGACACACATACAGGATAAATTAATTGAACTAAAAGCTGCGTTTTCTGGACTCAAGCATTTATTCATTGGAGATATGAACTCGGAAGAATGTGAGATGTCTTGGATTGTGCAAGCTAATTATAACAATTTCTACCAACATTTTCCTGCATTAGAAACCTTTGGCGTTCGAGGAGGAGAAAGTTTGGAATTAGGAAAAATAGACTTGCCTAATTTAAAAAACCTCATTATAGAAACAGGTGGATTGAAAGATGGTGTCATCTCTGATATTGCAGCATCTAATTTAGAAGGATTGGAATATTTAGAACTTTGGTTAGGTACAGAGAATTATGGTTGTACCATAAAAATAGAGGATTTAATGCCTATTTTAAATGGAAACTATCCGAATTTAAAATATTTAGGATTAAAAAATTATTACCAACAAGATGCTTTAGCAGGAGCTTTGCAAGGGGCAAGTATTCTTGGGACGCTAGAGACTTTAGATTTGTCAATGGGTACTTTGACAGATAAAGGAGCCGAAGCTTTGTACAATAATGATGCTTTATTAAATTTAAAGCATATTAATTGCCGATACCATTTTATTACGGATAAATGGCAGAAACAATTAAAAGAAAAATTTGCTGCTCAAAATATTAATTTAGGAGATGCGGAAGAAGCAGACGAGTACGATGACGAGGTTTATTATTATGTAGAAATTGGAGAATAAATGAAGCCTATTCAACCAACACAATTCTTAACTATTGGGACTACAGATTCTAGAAGGGTACAATTTTGGGAGAAAGCCTTAGTGCAAAAAAATATAACGCATCATTTGTTGAATTACCAGCAGATCATGAATAGTGATTTTCCTAAAATTACTTCTCCCACTATTTTAAGGATTACGTCTACTGGGGAAAATTTTGACCTTTGGAAAAATATTTTAAGCATTGGTGGTTGTCCTGATGCCGCACAATTTCGCTTTGAAAAAGGACTTATTTATCCGAATGCTTACTGGTATCGAGGCTGGTGTAAAATGCTGCAACGAATAGCTGATTTCATTAATGAAAATCCATTATTACAGCCAATAAATTCACCCGCCTCGATTCAATTAGTTTTTCATAAATTACAATGTCAACAATTACTCCATCAGGAAGGCATACGAACGCCTAAAATCATCCTTTCAAAAGTTATTAGTTATGATGATTTAATTGAAAAACTACAAACCGCAAACATCCACCAAGTTTTTATCAAGCCTTATCACGGTTCTTCTGCCTCTGGCGTCATGGCATTTAGACAAGCGAATGGGAAACAAATGCTCTATACGACTATTCAATTAAAAGGAGGAAAATTGTATAATAATTTGCGTTTACAGAAATATAATGCTTTAGGGCAGATTAAGGCCATTATCAATGCGATGATACCGAGTGGTTTAATGGTGGAGGAATGGATTCGGAAAAAGACTTTTCAGGAAAAAAGTGTTGATTTTAGAATTTTGGTGATTAATGGTAAAGCCGCTTTTGTCGTTCCGAGGATGAGTGACCACTTTATTACCAACTTGCATTTGGGTAATGAAAAGGGGAAGATTGAAGCAGTAGAAAAAGTATGGGGTAAAGAGCTACTCCAAGCGGCAAAAATACTTGCTATCCAAGCTGTTAATACCATTGGAGGCTTGTTTTATGCGGGAGTAGATGTAGCGATTTCTGATAAAGGCATTCCTTATATTTTAGAGGTCAACGCTTTTGGAGATCTGTTATTGAATATTTATAAAGATGGCTTGACGACTTATGAATATGAATTGCAAGCGTGGTTAGCCAAAACTACCCCCTCAATTTAGCTGCTGCCATTTCTGCCGTAATATCTCGCTGTGGATTGGCAAACATTTCATATCCCACCATAAATTTCTTAACCGTCGCAGACCGCAAAAGTGGTGGATAGAACGCCATGTGAAAATGCCATTCTGGATGCGCTTTTCCATCAGTTGGTGCTTGATGAATGCCAGAAGAATAAGGGAAAGAAATATCAAATACTTTATCAAATCGTTGGGTCAAATCTTTTAGAATAGCCGCATAAGCTGTTTTTTCAGCAGCCGTTAGTTGACCGATATGTTGAAAATGTCGGCGTGGAATAATCATCGCTTCGTAAGGCCAAACTGCCCAGAAAGGGACCAGCGCTACAAAATGCTCATTTTCACAAACCAATCGTTCTTTTTCTTCCAATTCTTGTGTTAAATAAGCTTGTAATAAACTTTGATTATTCGCTCTCCAATATTTTTTTTGCTGTTTACTTTTTTTGACAACTTCTTGTGGAATGGAACTTTGTGCCCAAATCTGTCCATGTGGATGCGGGTTACTACAGCCCATTGTCGCTCCTTTATTTTCAAAGATTTGAACGTGCTTGATGAATTTTTTACTGCCTAATTCTTTGTATTCACTTTGCCATAAATCGATTACTTTTTCAATGGCTTCTATCGACATATCTGGCAAGGTCAAAGAATGGTCTGGTGAAAAACAAATCACTCGACAAATACCTTTTTCTCCCGCTGCTTTCAATAAACCTTTTTTATAACTCGCCTTACTTGTATTCGGAATTAAAGCGCCAAAGTCATTATTAAAAACATAAGTAGCTTCGTAAACTGGGGTTTGCGTTCCATTGGCTCGCACATTCCCTGGGCATAAATAGCATTTTGGGTCATGCTTTGGCCTATCGGTGACAGGTGGTTTTTCTACCTTTCCTTGCCAAGGTCGTTTGGTTCGATGTGGAGAAACCAACATCCATTCACCAGTTAAAATATTATAGCGTTTGTGTGGGTCGTTAGAGAAGTCGAGTGCCATTTTTTGCAGTTGTCGGTTGTCAGTCATTGGTTATCAGTTGTCGGTTAACTTGTGACTTACAACGGATAACTGATAACTCGTTTTAAATCACCTTTGCCCCATCTTCGATAGAAATGGTGTAAGGGGTTAAGTCTTTATTAAATCGTTCTTTATAAGCTTTGGCTGCATGGGTTTTAAATATGCCTACCATTTCTTTTTTGATAATGGAAATAGTACAACCGCCGAAGCCACCACCCATCATTCTACTTCCTAAAATATAATCTTTATTTAAGGTTAATTGTACTAGAAAATCTAACTCTGGACAGCTTACTTCATAATCGTTTTGTAAACTAAAATGAGATTGATAGACCAATTCCCCTAATAATTGATGATTTCCCTCTTTCATGGCTTGAGTTGCTTCCAACACTCTTTGAATTTCGGACACTACATGATAACAGCGCTTAAAAGTTATAGCAGGCATTTTTCCCGAAAACTCACTTAACATGGTCAAGGAAACATCTCTTAAATTCTTGATTTCAGGATATGCTTCTTTAATAATTGCTACCCCTTTTTCACATTCTGCTCGTCGATTATTGTATTCAGAATCTCCTAAAGAATGAGAGACATTTGTATTTAATAAAAGCAATTGGTATACGCCTAAATCAAGTGGGAAATATTCATATTCTAAGGACCGACAATCCAGTAATATTACTTGATTTTTTTTGCCCATCATGCTAGCAAATTGGTCCATAATGCCACATTTGATGCCGACAAAATTATGCTCTGCCATTTGGGCTGCTTTAATTAACTGCCATTTATCAAACCCCAACTCAAATAATTCATTTAAAGCAAAAGCCAAACTACATTCTAAGGATGCAGAAGAACTCATGCCGCTACCAATGGGTACATTGCCTCCAAACTCACAATCAAAACCTGTAAATTTTGCCCCTATTTCTTGTAACTCATGGACTACGCCCAACATATAATTTTGCCAACCACTTTCAACTGGTTTTAAATTGTTTAAATCAAAATAAGCGACCTCTCCAATGTTTAAAGCAATCATACTACAATTACTAGCCGTATTATTCTTTTTTAGATGGACAACAGTCGCTTTATCTATAGCAGCAGGCAATACGAATCCATCATTATAATCGGTATGTTCCCCAATAATATTAATTCTCCCCGGTGACTGTGTTTTTATTGCTAAAGCCATTATAATTATTAAAACTTAAAATCCTGTTTTACGCAAAAACAGCAATCTCTTTGAATAGAAATTGCTGCATAATATAAAATATTGTATAAAACTAAAAATCAGATTGTCTAAAATTATTCTTATTATAAAGTGTATTTTTTACGCTTATTTCAGAGAGTGTAAAAATAACGCTTATCTTTGGGAAATCAAAATCTAAATTTATAAATCGTTTTAGTGGAAAAATATACTAGCCCTATTTATTATACCGACGCAACTCCACTGCTTTTAGCGGTAGATTGTATTATTTTTGGTTTTGACCGAGATTCTTTAAAACTGTTATTATTCCAACGAAAAGTAGCCCCTTTTCAAGCGGAATGGTCTTTGATTGGTAGTTTTGTTAAACGGGAAGAAAGTGTGCTAACTGCTGCTGAACGAGTGCTAAAAACACATACTGGATTGACCAATGTCTTTATGGAAGAATTGGGAACTTATGGTCAAGTAGATAGAGACCCTGGTGCTCGGGTTATTTCGGTAGCTCATTATGCCTTAATGAGACTAGCCGAGGAATCTAAACAGATAGCGGATGCTTATAAAGCGCAATGGTTTGAATTTGACCAATTGCCAGAATTAATTTTAGATCACCAACAAATGGTGGAAGATGCCTTGGAAAAACTCCGCCGAAAGACGAGATATCGACCTATCGGTTTTGAATTATTACCAGAAAAATTTACGATTCCCCAATTACGTGTCCTTTACGAAGTTATTTATCAACGACCATTAGATCGTCGAAATTTCCGAAAGAAAATATTATCGATGAAAATATTGGAAAAACTAGAAGAAAAAGATAAAACCAATTCTAGAAAAGGTGCTTTCTTGTATCGTTTTAATCCTGAAAAATACCAAGAAATGGTAGAGCGTGGAGTAGATTTTGTCATATAAAAAAGACCATTTCATTGCTGGTAATTAGGTCGAAGATTAAGAAAAGAAAGATTACTGGATAAGGGGAAATTACCCAGTAATAGGGTAATACAAATGATGACTCCTTTTATTAAGGAAAGATGTTTTCCGATTAATACCTCTTCCAAAACTTCTCCTTTTGAAATGACTTCTTTTCCACTAATAAAAACATATGCTACCCCTGTAGATGCCTGATAAGGATTTTCATAAGTTCCATGATCTTGTATAGTAGCAGCATCAAAAATGGTTAAATCTGCATGTGCGCCTACTTCAATTCTTCCCTTTTTTGCAAAAACGACGGACTAGCTTTACCATTAGTTAGCTGTGTATCATTTACCAAAAATGATAGTTTATCTTTAATTTTTCTGTTTTTGACAAAAAGAAAGCCCCCAATCAAAAACTTGATTGAGGGCTTTTCTATATCCTAAACACTAATAAAAGTGTTGTTTATTCTCCGTCTTTCTTCAATTGATCTTTCAATTGAGAGAATACGTCTAAATCACCTAAAGTAGATTTTTCAACGTTTGTCTGCACTTTCTTAACCGCTTGCGTGGTTACTTTTCTTTCTTTCACTTTTTCTTGACGTACTTGATCATCTGCTTCTCTTTGGATGTCTTCTAAGTAACGTAAGTGAGATACTAAGATACGCTTATCGTCTCTATTGAATTCAATTACTTTTACCGTTAATACATCATCTACATTCGCCAATGAACCGTCTTCTTTCTTAACGTGCTTAATTGGAGCAAATGCTTCTAAGCCGTAAGGTAATTGAACGATAGCACCTCTGTCATCTCTTCTTAAGATTGTTGCTTCATGGTAAGAACCTACAGGGAATACACTTTCAAAAGTATCCCATGGATTTTCTTCTACTTGCTTATGACCTAAAGATAGTTTACGATTATTTTGGTCGATGTCTAAAACAACAACCTCAATTTTCTGACCTTTCTTCGTGAACTCAGAAGGGTGAGAGTAACGTTTTGTCCAAGATAAATCAGAGATGTGAATCATACCACCGATACCTTCTTCCAATTCGATGAATACGCCATATGGAGTTAAGTTTTTCACTAAACCTTCATGACGACTCTCAAGTGGGAATTTATCTGCGATTGTGTTCCATGGATCATCTGCTAATTGTTTGATAGATAAAGACATTTTTCTGTCTTCTCTGTCAATGGTAACAATCTTAGCATCGTATTCTTGATTAATCTTGAAGTATTCTCTAGCGTTGATTGGCTGATTGCTCCAAGTTACCTCAGATACGTGAATCAATCCTTCTACACCTGGCATAATTTCTAAGAATGCACCGTAATCTTCTATATTAACAATACGTCCTTTAACCGTTGACTTTTCTTTCACTTCTTCTCCTAATACCTCCCATGGGTGCGGTTGTAATTGTTTCAGACCTAGAGAAATACGCTTCTTGTTCTCATCAAAATCAAGTACTACTACATTGATTTTCTGATTTAAAGATAATATTTCACTTGGGTGACTGATTCTACCCCAAGAAATATCTGTGATATATAATAAACCATCGACACCACCTAAATCTAAGAATGCACCGAAGTCTGTGATATTCTTCACTAAACCTTCTAATACTTGTCCTTTCTCTAAACTTCCGATGATTGCCTCTCTTTGTTCTGCTAAATCACTTTCGATTAATGCTTTATGAGATACAACAGCATTCTTAATAGTCTCATTAATTTTAACTACTTTGAATTCCATCTCTCGACCAACATATATATCGTAGTCAATGATTGGCTTAATATCAATTTGAGAACCCGGTAAGAACGTTTCTAAACCATTACAGTTGGCAATTAAACCACCTTTGGTCTTACTGATAATTGTACCTTTGATAACCGTACCATTCTCGAAAGAATCTTTGATAGATTCCCAAGCTCGTAATAACTTCGCCTTACGACGAGATAATACTAACTGACCTCTATCATCTTCTTGCTGCTCAACATAAACCTCAACTTGGTCACCTGCGACCATGTCTGGCGTATCTCTAAATTCTGATAATGATAATAAACCATCAGATTTAAAGTTGATGTCTAATAATACCGTACCGTCTTTGATTTCTGAAACCGTACCTTTAACGATTTCTCCTTCAATTACTGCACTTAAAGTAGACTCATATTGTGCTAAATAATCTGCTGTTTCTTGCTCTGTATAAGGCAAGATATGCTTACCTGTTTGACTCCAGTCAAAATCATCGTGAGCAGTTGTATCAACTACTATTTCTTCTATTGCTTTTTTAGCTTCAGGTGCTGCTGCTACTTTTTCTTCTGTTGCTGGTGCTGCTGCTACAACTGGTTCAGCTGCAACTGCTGCTAATGGTTGTGCAGTTGTTTCAACAACTACTGCTGCATCCGCTGCTGCTTTTGCGTCCGCTGCTGCTTTTGCGTCTGCTGCTGCTTTTGCGTCTGCTGCTGCTTTTGCGTCTGCTGCTGCTTTTGCATCTGCTGCTGCTTTTGCATCTGCTGCTGCTTTTGCATCTGCTGCTGCTTTTGCATCTGCTGCTGCTTTTGCATCTGCTGCTACTTTTGCATCTGCTGCTGCTTTTGCATCTGCTGCTGCTTTTGCATCTGCTGCTGCTTTTGCATCTGCTGCTGCAGTATCTGCCACAGCTGCTAATGTTTGTGGTGCTGCTGCTACCTCCACTTCTACTGCTGGAGCTGCTGCTGCAACTGGTTCTGCAACATAATCAGCTGCTAGGCCAAGAATGATTGCATCTCTGTCTGCTGCTGTATCATAAGGGCGGCTAATTGCAATTTCTTTGTGATTGCCGGCTCTTAAACTGAAATAAAATTTTCCATCTTCGTTAGTCAAGGCTTTAAAGCGCTTGCCAATAGGTAGGTTTTTTTCAACGGAAGCAACTCCGTTATCTCTTGATGCGGCAGATTCGTAGCCTTCACTAATTAAAGTAATTTGACCATTTACGCTATACGTAAAGTAAAATTCTCCGTCATCTGGGAAGGTATCAAAACCACTAGCGGAACCTATACTTCTTTCTTCATAGAAAGATAACGGTTCGTAATTGTCATTCTTATTGTCTGACATTAAAGAACTAATTTGTAGTTAGTATATATTTATTTGATTATCAATGATTTATGAAATAAATATAACCAACGAGGTTAAGTAATATTTTTAGCGGCGCAAAGGTACAACTTTTATAGGGATTTTGAAAGGGTTTATTTGCTGCGTAATATTTTATTAAAAATAGGGTAATTTGCTGGAAATTAAGGGGAAATGAGTTGCGAGTTACCCGTTACGGGTTGCTGGTTGGGAAGGTAAAATAATTTTGAAACCAAATTATCGAAATCAAAGTCATTTCAACTTAATGGAAGATTAGGAGTTGGATATTTTCACCCAATTTTTTTTGGTGTAACTGAAAGTCTTGGAGTGTTAGCTTTTCTTTTCGGAAAAAACGATCACCATTTTGAAGCGACTCTTGGTGCGTTTGTTGGCTCAGAAAATGGCAATTCGTATGGGTGGCCAATTGGATTACTAGGCTACCGATATCAAAAACCTACAGGTGGATTTATATTTAGGATAAATGCAAGTACACTAGGTTTAGGTATTGGATTGGGGCATGCCTTCTAAAAATGAGGAAACAGATTTATAAAAATATCAATTCATTAACTAAACGCTATTATCATGAACGTTAAAACCAATTTGCTTTTTACCTGCTTTATTTTTACATCTTTCAACGTTTTTGCTCAGCTAACGACTGAAAATTTACCAACAGCAGCACAATACAAAAATATCAAGAAACAGGAAGTCCGATTAACACTTCATTCAAAAGCTAAAATAACAGGCATATTATATCAGATTACAGAGGAAGCAATTATCTTATTGCCTAAAGATGATTCAATAAATAATCATGCTCATTTTATCAAATTGGTTAAAGAAGACCAGAAAATAATTAATAAGGCGTTCATTTTTATGGTAAAAACAAAAAAACGCAACGCTGGAAAAGGGTTTTTACTTGGTTTAGGTATTGGTGCAGTCATGGGGTATGCAATTGGAGGTGCAAGCACTGGGTATGAATTTGCTGTAGTAGGCGTAGGTGGCATCGGAGGAGGATTATTAGGGCTAATAATTGGGAGCATGACCTCAAAATCTTATAACCCAAAAAATAAAACAGCAATGGAGCAATTGAGGAAAAAAGGGATTATGTATGGTTATTAATTAGTATCAAAGAGTTGAATAAAAACCTGGTAATCCGTTTTTTCAACAAAGGATTATAGAAAAAACGGATTTTCATCATTTTACTATCCTACCCTAACTATTCCGATTCAAATTCGGATACTGAATAGCCTCCGCCAAGTGCCCAATTAAAATATCTTTTTTCCCACCTAAACTCGTTACTGCTCGCAAATTATTTGATTAGAAGAATTAATGATATATTAGCGATAAGAAAAATTTGATGATTGATTAATACAATTTTTTATAAAATATATATCGAATGGTTCAGCGGATTGTATATTGCTTAGTAGGACTATCACCCACCCCAACTATCCCGATCCAAACTCCGATACTGAATAGCCTCCGCCAAGTGCCCAATTAAAATATCCTTTTTCCCATCTAAATCCGCCGCCGTTCGAGCGACTTTCAAGATTCGGTCATAAGCCCGAGCGGATAATTGTAATTTTTTCATCGCCGTTTTCAATAGGATAATCCCTGTTTGGTCTAATTTACAAACTTCTCTAGCCATCCGACTGGGCATTTGGGCATTGCTATGCACAAATTTTAAATTTTTAAACCGTTCTATCTGTATTTTTCGAGCAGTAATGACTCGTTTGGCAATATCTTCACTTGTTTCAGACTCTCGTTCATAATTGGCGAGCATTTCTAGTGGAACGGGAGTGACTTCGACGTGTAAATCTATACGGTCTAAAAGTGGACCTGATATTTTATTGAGGTAACGTTTTACCACACCGGAACCGCAAACACAATCTTTACTTGGATGATTGAAATAGCCACATGGGCAGGGGTTCATCGCTGCGATCAACATAAAACTGGCAGGATAATCCACCGATATTTTAGCTCTGGAAATAGTTACTTTTCGTTGTTCCATTGGTTGCCTTAGGACTTCCAATACAGAGCGTTGAAATTCTGGTAATTCATCTAAAAATAAAACGCCGTTATGCGCCAAGGAAATTTCACCAGGGCGAGGATTTGAACCTCCACCGACTAAAGCTGCATTACTAACGGTATGATGCGGTGCACGAAATGGACGAGTCGGTACCAAAGCAGAGTCAGATGGTAATACGCCCGCAACGGAATGAATCTTGGTCGTTTCCAATGCTTCCAATAAGCTTAATGGTGGTAGAATAGTCGGTAGTCTTCTAGCCAACATCGTTTTTCCCGCACCTGGAGGACCGATTAAAATGACATTATGCCCACCAGCCGCAGCCAATTCTAACGCTCGTTTGATATTTTCCTGCCCTTTGACATCTGAAAAATCGACACTGTAATCATTTTTAGTATTAGCAAACTCATCTCTAGTGTCTAAAATGGTTGGTTTTAAAGCTAATTCTCCATTAAAAAAAGCAACGGCTTCCTTCATATTATCTATACCGTAAACTTCTAAATTACTCACAATCGCTGCTTCCCTAGCATTTTGTTTGGGTAGAATGAGTCCTTTAAATTTTTCAGCCCTTGCTTGAATAGCAATGGGTAAAGCGCCTTTGATTGGACGTAGTCCACCATCTAACGATAGTTCCCCAATCATCATATAGTCGCCTAGATTTTCTGGCTTCATTTGGTGCGTAGCACCTAAGATGCCCATAGCAATGGGTAAGTCATAAGCGCTTCCTTCCTTCCGAATATCGGCGGGCGCCATATTGACTACTAATTTTAATCGAGGTATTTTTTTGCCGATATTACTGAGGGCTGCTTCAAAGCGTTGAAAGCCTTCTTTTACGGCACTATCTGGTAAGCCTACTAAATGATAAAAGGGTTGTCCTTGTGCGACTTCACCGCCTGCGTTTACTTCGACGGTAATGGTTTGTGCGTCCACTCCGTGGACTGCTGCTGCGTAGGTTTTGACTAGCATGTGTTGTGTAGTTTTCTTTAGTCTTTGAATAAAATTTGTTTAAAATAGGTGCTTAAAGATAGGAAATGCTTTTATTTTTTTTTAGGAAACGGAATTTTTTTGATAAAAAGCACAGAATATACTTGATTTAAGGTATAAAGTCGAAACTAACTTCATTGTTTTATTTCATTAGATTGACCTGTTTAAATTAAAAAATCTTCTCTAGGAGGGTAACCTTTTCTTGGGGCATGTTACTAATCAAATATATTATTGAGATAAGATTTATTTGTGGAGAGATTGTTTGAGAGGCATCTCTTCACTTTTTATTTTAAAATTATGTCAATGCTAACGACGACATTTGTTACTTATGGATGTTGTTGTAACTTACTAGGAATTGCTGTTTATGCTACTTAATTAATCGCTATAAAATTTTTAAAAAAACAACTAGAAAAAACCTAATTTTGCCATAAAACACTTCTATCATGCGAAAGTCTTATGGTAATACCTACTGGGGAAAAGAATGGTTACAATCCCTCACACAAATTGATTATTCTAATCGTTTGCCAAGAGGTAAAACGTATGCGAATAAGGGCTTAGCTAGAGATATTGAAATCAACGAAAATCGGATTACGGCTAAGGTACAAGGCAGTCGCCGCCGACCGTATGATGTGCGTGTCTCTATTGCCAATTTTACGCCTACCGAAAAGGCTAAAATCGTTCAATTAGTCACGGAAAATCCAATCCATTTATCGAAACTACTCAACCGAGAGTTACCCAGTCAATTAGACGAAGCTTGTAAACGAGTGGGTATTCATATTTTTCCAAATTCTTGGCGAGATATGAAGGGGCATTGTTCCTGTCCTGATGATGCGGTGCCTTGTAAACATTTGGCTTCTGTACTTTATTTGATAGCCAACGAAATTGATAAAGACCCATTTTTAGTTTTTGAATTACATGGCTTTGATTTATTCAAAGGTTTGGAAGGAGTAGGCTATACAATTGGGGAACAGAAGGAAATTTCAGTTTTGCCGATTCGAGATTTGCAAACGGATTATCATTTTGATGATACGCCTTTTGAGTGGCAAGATGCTCTTTTTCAACAACTTGATTTCTCCAATATTCCGAATTGCCAATCTCAATTATTGACCTTGTTGGGTAATAAACCCGTTTTTTTTCCGTCAGGAGATTTTAAAGCTATTTTAGAGAATGGCTATAAATCCGTTGCTAAGTACTTAACTAAAAAAGCCAAGAAAAAAGAGATTGAGTCTTTAACTGCGGAGATGGATGCGGTAGATGAAATTGAAATTATCTTGGATACAGAACAAGATTTTTTACAAGCCAATTTTAGAAATAGTCGAGGTAAAACCATTATTGCTTTTGAAACCGAAGAAAAATTAATGGCTTGGCTGGAAGAAATCCCAATGGCTAGACTTGAACAATTAGCTCCTTGTTTAAGTGGCTTATTTTTGACCTATTTTTTAGCAGAAAAATTAGCTATTCAGAGCGCCTATATTCCCCAATTATTACGAGTTGGCACGAAGCGATACAAAATCCGTTGGTTGCCTGCTATTTTAAATGAAACGGTTCGAGCCGTTTATGAGCAGGTTAAAGCATTAACGCCTAAGAACTTAGTATTTTATAAAGTAAGCAAAGCGATTCATCAGCCAACGGAAAGCGATTATTATCCAACTTTGGTCTCTTTTTTCTTGAACTTTTTCATGCATAGTTATCGAGATTTAAGAAAGGTACGCAATCAAGAAAATGAAGTTTTTCAAATCTTTTTTAATGGGGCTTTAGAGCAATTTACTGAATTTGAAAATAAGGCTTATCCGTCGGCTATTCAATTATGGTTGAGTAAATTTTATATTGCGGAGAAAGATTTTGTCCCTGTTTTACAAGTCGAAGATATTGAAGAGGTAGGTTTTGAAGTAAAAATCGCCTTGCAAGATACGACTCAGCCACTTGAACCACTTATTCCCTTAAAAGATGTTTTTGCCAAAGATAGTTATAGTGCTATTCGACTCGATTTCCTGCGAGATTTGGCGATGATGTCTGACTTTTTTCCACAGATTAGTTATTTAGTAGCTTCCAAAGGAACGGAACAATTGGTCTTTGATTCCAATGATTTTGTGGCGATTCTATTTAAAATTTTGCCGACTATTAAACTATTTGGAATTAAAATTTTATTACCAAAAGCCTTACGCAAATTATTACGTCCTAAAATATCGATGCAACTGGAAAGCGACGATGATGGCACTATCCAAGGGAAACAGTCCATTATTAACATGGATGAAATGCTTAGCTTTGAATGGAAAATTGCCATTGGCGATAGGTTGGTCACTGAGCAAGAATTTTTACAATTAGTCAAACAGTTTTCTGGTATTGTTAAAATAAACGATGAGTTTGTCTTTTTTGATGAAAATGAAATTCGTTCTTTAATTGATAAAATAGAAAACCCGCCACAGGTCGATGGACATCAATTATTGCAAATTGCTTTGACCGAAGATTATGAAGGAGCAAAAGTACACCTGGATAAAAATACGCGCCAATTAATTGATAGGTTGTTAACAGGGGAGGGGACAGAAACGCCTGAAGGTTTGCAAGCGACTTTGCGCCCTTACCAATTACGGGGGTATGAATGGCTATACAAAAATTCTCGCTTAGGGTTTGGTAGCCTGATTGCGGATGATATGGGCTTAGGAAAAACTTTACAAGTTATTGCGACCCTACTTAAGCTAAAAGAAGATGGAGAATTAGAAACGCATAAAGCATTAATTGTTGTACCGACTACCCTATTGACCAATTGGGAAAAAGAAATCCGAAAATTTGCACCTGCTTTAAAAACGCATACTTATCATGGTGCGAATAGAGATTTAAAACCACTTCTAGAAGCGGATGCTTTGATTACAACCTACGGTGTTGCTAGAACAGAAACGGCAAAATTAAATAAACAAAAATGGTTGACCTTAATTATTGATGAGGCACAAGCCATTAAAAATCCAGGAACTGCTCAGACCAAGGCCATAAAAAAACTAAAAGCACCCGTGAAAATTGCGATGAGTGGAACGCCTGTAGAAAATAGACTGAGTGAGTACTGGAGTATTTTTGATTTTTCTAATAAAGGGTATTTGGGCAACCTGAAAAAATTTAAAGAAGATTTTGCGGCCCCTATTGAAATAGAGAAAGACCAAGTACAGCTAGCTAAATTTAGAAAAGTAACGGAACCCTTTATTTTACGGCGTTTAAAATCGGATAAATCTATTATCAAAGACTTACCTGATAAAATTGAACTAGACCAATATTGTCAATTATCTTCTGAACAAACTGCCTTGTATCAAAGTGTAGTAGAAACGACGATGAAAGCAGTAGCCGCCGCTGATGGTATTCAGCGAAAAGGGCAAATTTTAAAATTAATTACTGCGTTAAAACAAGTTTGTAACCACCCTCGTCAATTTTTGAAAAAAGGACCTGCTGACCCTGCTATTTCGGGTAAATGTGCTTTATTATTTAGTTTGTTACAACAGATTTTGGATAAAAATGAAAAGGTGCTAATTTTTACGCAGTATCAAGAAATGGGACGGATGTTAGCCCAAATGATTGAGACTGAATTTGGCACAATAGCCCCTTTCTTACACGGTGGTGTTAGCCGAAAAGGACGGGATGAAATGGTCGAAGATTTTCAAAATAATCGAACGACTAGAGTATTGATTTTATCTTTGAAAGCAGGAGGCACAGGCTTGAATCTAACAGCGGCTAGTAATGTCATTCATTATGATTTATGGTGGAATCCAGCAGTGGAGGCACAAGCAACCGACCGAGCTTATCGTATCGGTCAAAACAAAAATGTGATGGTCCACCGCTTTATAACAAGAGGTACTTTTGAAGAGAAAATCAATCAATTATTAATCAACAAAAGAGAATTAGCGAATATGACGGTTTCAACGGGAGAAAAATGGATTGGTGATTTAAGTAATGCAGAGTTAAGTGAGATGATGCGGCTGGAGAATTAGTTACCGATTACGAGTCGCCAGTTGCCAGTTACGAGTTTCGAGGACAACAGGTGGCAACTCGAAACAGGCAACTGATATACCCTAAAAAGGTTAATTTTCCCTCATTTGACGGTTTCTATACAAAAGATAAGCTGGTTTTTGAATTAATTTATAAAAAAGCACCTTAATTTAGCTAGTAATCAAGCTTTTATTACCAGTTATTGGTAAATTGCCACAGGTTATCACTCTCTATAAGTGAATAACCATCATCTATTGAGAAAACTGAAACCTGCTCGTGCTACACAAAATTCAAGAAACGATTGCTCAATTAGAGCGAGATAAATCTATCCATGTCCTTTATGCCTGCGAATCTGGAAGCAGGGCTTGGGGCATTTCTTCTCCAGATAGCGACTATGATGTCCGCTTTATCTACGTCCACCAATTAGACTGGTATTTATCCTTATGTAATCGAAAAGATACGATTACGGTACAATCCGATGAAGCCGATTTGGATATGACAGGTTGGGACTTGCGCAAAACGTTGCAATTGATGAAAAAATCAAATGCCGCTCCCTTGGAATGGATGAATTCTCCAATAGTCTATCACGAAGCACCAGATTTTTTAAGACGCTTTAGAAAAATAGGAGATACTTGTTTTTCGCCAAACGCTATGAATTATCATTATTTAAGTATGGCGAAGAAGTTTTACGATAATTGTTCAGGAGAAGAAGCGGTTAAATTAAAGACTTGGTTCTATGCGCTACGTACAGCACTCAATGCGCGATGGATTGTAGAAAAAGAAGAAATGCCACCGATTGTTTTTAAAGACGCTTTATCGCTTATAGCACCCCATATTAAAAAAGACCTTTTAGCTTTAATGGCTTTAAAGGGAACTAAAAATGAGGATTTTTTATTTGAAAAAGAAGCAACTTTGCTTCAATTAATCAAGGAATCAATTGCCATAGCGGAAGCTGGAAAAACAGACTTGCGGGGTAGTAAAGTCAATATGCTCGAAATGGATAAATTCTTTCAGCGTATGATTCCTAAACCAAATAAAAATGACTATAAAGGCGCTAAAAAATCAACATCTTTTACTGTTTGAAACTGTTAGTGGCAGCCATGCCTATGGTTTGCAACATAAAGACTCTGATGTTGATTTGAGAGGGGTATTTGTAATGCCTAAAAAACGATTTTACAGCTTAACGCACATAGAACAGGTCAGTGATGAGCGTAATGATGAAGTGTATTACGAGTTGAAAAAGTTTATAAATATGTTGGTTAAAAACAAGCCTAATTTCTTAGAAATGTTAGGTTCACCAGCAGACTGTATTCGCTACAAACATCCTTTATTTGATTTATTGAAATTAACTGATTTCCTATCTAAACAAGCAAAGAATACTTTTGCAGGTTATGCACTTTCCCAAATTAAAAAAGCTAGAGGCTTAAATAAAAAGATTGTGAACCCAATGACAGAACAGCGAAAATCTGTTTTGGAATTTTGTTATATACAATATGGCCAAGGTTCAATGCCGCTATTAAAATTTCTAGCTAAAAATAACTTTAATCAAGCAAATTGTGGTTTGGTAAATGTAGCGCATATGAAGGGTGTTTTTGCGTTATTCCACAATCCTGATTTGAGTTATCAAGGCATTATTCGTGGTGAAAAATCCAATGATATTTGTTTGAGTTCTATCCCTAAAAAAGAAAAGCCTATCGGTGTTTTGTATTTTAATAAGGATGGTTATTCGCTGTATTGTAAAGCACATACCCAATACTGGGAATGGGTGAATAAACGAAATCAGGCGAGATATGAAAGTACAATGAATCACGGTAAAAATTATGATGCTAAGAACATGATGCATACTTTTAGATTATTGCATAATGCGGAAGAAATTGCTCGAACAGGGACTTTTCAAGTTCGTCGAACGCACGATAAGGCTTTTTTGCGGCAAGTTAGAACGGGCGAATTTCAATATGATGATTTAGTAAAAATAGCAGAAGAGAAGATATTGGAAATTAATGAGCTATTTGATTGTTGCGATTTGCCTGACTCGCCTAATATAGAGCAAGCGAATGACTTATTATTGGAGATTCGGGAAGGATTTTATCAGCAGTAATGTAAAGTCCGTAAGGCAAACTAATCTGTAGGGAATTAATTTGCCTCACGGATTAGTGCTCTCAACAGACTTTTATTTTATCCTTGTTCATTACTCCACATAATCCGCGACCTGTAAATTTTTAGAAGTCCAATGTGCATCATCATGAAATTGGTAAGCAGATGGCGTATACTTACCAATCAAATCTACATTAGCCTTGGCAGGTACTTCCATGCCCAATAAATGAAAAGTGGCATTTACCATTAAGCGACGAACATCTTCATCGACCATATCTGTAGCAGAACCAATTGTTGTTGTAAAAGACATCCCCGATTTGCCATTAGGAATTTGATAATTTTTTGTCCAAGCAACAGGCGGCATTGAGGCATTTGGATTATAGGTCTTTTCTCCTTTTCCAGTAATGGTTGCTACTTCTGTATCGGTTTCTCTTAAACCATAAAAAGAGTCCGCTTTATCATATTCCCCTGCTCGATTAATCGTTTGTCCTAAGATGATAGATTGGGTATTGGGCATTGGCATGCGAATACCGTAAACATCCGTTGGGCCCCAAATTGCGCCATTTTCTATACCATTTGTAATTGGATGGTTTTCTGCTCCATCGGCGATAATTCCTCGTGTGCTTTGATGTTTATGATGCCCATGATGTTTGTACCAACTTTCTCCTAAAACCAATTTACCAAAACCTAGATTCCAATCCGTTTTCTCCCCTTTATAATTAAATCCATAATGTTGGTATTGATGGGTCGTATCTTTAAAATTGAAGGCATGGGTCGCTGTCCGAATCGCCATAAGTGGTTTTCCTGCCGATAGATAATTGTCTATATGCTGCATTTGTTCATTCGGCAAGGCTCGAAATCTAGTAAACAAGACCATCAAATCAGCATTGGCTAATTTTTCTAACCCAGGGATATTAAAGCTATAATTAGGGTCAATCGTTCCTAATTTTTCTGGATTTTGCGCAAATAATACCGTACAATCAAATCCATGATGCTGGGTCAATATTTTAGCCAACTGCGGCATAGCTTCTTCGGAGCGATATTCTTCGTCGCCTGTTACAAGAACTATGTTTTTGCCCGTAGGATTATTTTTTGCTTTATAAGTAACCCATTGAACTGGTACAGTTTTTTCTACTGTTTTTGTAGCTGCTGTTTCAGTTGTTTTTGTAGTACTATTATTTTGACAACTCATTAAAAGGAATAATAGTAGGTAGTGAAGAAGGTTGGAAACTTTCATTTTTATAAAATTGGTTAAGTCGATATATAGTGCTAAAGGTAGTAAACAAATAGAAGAAAAGAAAAAATACTAAATAGTAATCTACTTTATACGACTCAGACAATAAACCTACTAAGGTACTAGCTAATTATTTGTAATCCCCTATTTTTACAAGATGAAAAAAAGTACTAATACCTCTACCTTTTACCTAATATTTGCCCTCCTTTTTTTGCTATCGACAAAGGAAGGAAATGCAGTCAATTATAATTTTCAATTTCAAATTAAGGATTTGAATATTCCTGAAAAATGCGTTTTGGGCTATTATGCTGGAAATTTGACCTATGCGATAGATTCGGTTAATGTTAAGAAAGGAGGGAATATTAGCTTTAAAGGAGAGCGAAATTTAGTGAATGGTATGTATTTTTTAATGATTCCAAAAGTTGGATTTATTGATTTTATTGTTTACAAAGATTATCAATTTCAAGTAAAAACGGATGTCGCCAATCTCAATAAAAATTTATCGGTTAAAGGGTCGAAAGAAAATGCAGCCTATTTCGCTTATCAGAATTTTTGGGAAACCACACGAGCAGAAATTGACCAGAAAACAGAAATGCTCAAATTGCTGAGAAAGGCAACGAATGACCCAACCGTTCTCCAAGAAAGTCAACAGAAAATCTATGAATTAAGGCAGTCTATTCCAGCAAAAGCCTACGAATTGATGGAAGCAAATACAACTAGCTTTTTTTGTATGTTGATGGAAGCAAATGACTTACCTATTGTTCCTTCTACTATCCCTGTTCAACTCAATAATGCGACGAATCCGATATACGTACAATACGTAAAAGACCATTATTGGGATAACTTTGATTTTAATGAATCTGGACTTTTGCAAACTAAAATATTTGATACGAAAGCGACTTTCTTTTTTGAGCGACTCAGCGAACCAAGTGTGGAAGGTTATATTCAATCGGTAGATATCCTAGCTGAAAAATCAAGGGTAAATCCCGATATGATGCGTAATACGTTGCGTTGGTTTGTGACGGTTTTTGAGAATACGAAGCATAAAATATCGCAGAATGTTTTTGTGCATGTTTTTGATACTTACTTTAGTTCGCCTGAAGAAAACGGAATTGATAAGGCTACCTTTAGTAGAATAGCACAAAAAGCGAATTATTTTCGGCCAACTTTATTAGGGAATATTGCACCAGAAATTACTTTGTTAAATGAAAAAGATAAACCGCAATCTTTACACGGCTTCCAAGCAGAATATACGATGCTTTATTTTTTTAGTCCACTTTGTGATAAATGTCGACGTGTAACGCCTCAAGTAGTGGAATTATTTAAGCAATATGAAGCAAAAGGCTTAAAAGGTTTTGCGGTGTGTACGGATGACAAAAAGGAATACTGGAAAACTTATATCAAGGAAAATAATTTGCCTTGGACTTGTGTCATAGACACAGAAGCAGATTTAACGGTAGAAACTCAATATGCGCCAAATAGTTTGCCTAATATTTTCATTCTAGATAAAGATAAAAAAATACTAGGTACTCGAATAGAATTTGAAGAACTGGAAAGCGCTTTGAAAACTTTGATTAAGTAACGTTGGAAAAATAACTCTGATTAAAATACGGAGCAGGCTGTGAATAATTAACTCAAGTTGCGGATAATGGTTATATGGCTAAATTGTTATATTGTCGAGGGGGGAATAGCATCAAAATCAGTTATTTTAAGCCCCCAAAAACAATATAGCCATAAAACAATATAGCCATTTTTAATGCTCCGCAACTTAGATTAATTATAGTTCGTGGGGAATTAAATACAAAATGAATTGAAATCTTTTTGTGGTTAATATAATGTTTATCCGAGATATAACTATTCGTGATGTTTTATTTTTTATCACGGATATTTACATCTCGGATATTCAAATGAAAGGATTTACGATTTAATCTCGCTCTACAGGAATTACACTAATCTCCTTCAAATCTTTAGGATTCCCCGTTTTAAATTGATAAAAACCATCCTGACCAATTACTAATAAAATATCATCTGGCAAAGCAATTGCATCATAAGTAGAAAAACCTTTTACATGGGCTAATTGATTTTGGTCAATGGTTTCCCAATCGGTTACATCAAAAGCTTTTAATCCAGCATCTCCATCACATAAATAAAGCGTTTTATCTCGAAGCGCTAAACCATGAGGATTATCCATTGGATAAGAAGTCAATAATTTTGGACGAGTAAGTGTTGAAATATCTACGACATCTAATTGATTATTAAACCCTTGACAAGTTGTTCCATCTCTAAGCGTAACGTAGGCAATATCTCCATCTACAACAACGGGGTCACAAGCTCGAGCATGCTCAAATTTAGATAAAAGTCTAGGCGCTACTGGATTTTTATTATCAAAAATATACATGCCATCTGCTGCGCCGATAAATAAATTATCTTGATAAGGATAAATCGTTTCAATGCCCCAACCAACATTTACCGTATTGATGAAATCAGGTTGTGTACAATCAATGACATCAAATACTTTTAAATCCCATTCATCTACTACATATAAATAATGGTCTGCTAAAGTGAATTGTGCTAGTGAACCACCAATACCAACGGAAGCAGGTAAACCACTATTATTAATGGCTGAACCACTTGCTTCTGCGGTGAATACATCTACAAAAATCTCATTTCCTCTATCAAACCAAGGGTTGCCCCACTGCGGGTCTGAACAATTAATTTCTTCTGTAATAACTGTTTCTTCATAATAAACCAAATGACCTAAATCTCGATCTTGACCAAGCGTATTAAAAACATCTTCGGTTCGACTTACTAATTTAGGGGCAGCTGGATTTTGAATATCAATAGCTAATAAATCAATATAATTATCCGCATATAAAATACCATTTTTTACTGCCATATCTACATTGCCTGGAATCTTAATAAACGCAATGTTTTGAGGGTTTTCAGGGACTCGATTATCTATAATATGTAAGCCTTCTCTTTTTTCATTAATTAAAATGTACTCTTTATAATAATAGAGTTTACCTGGATTTTTTAAACTGCGGGCCGCTTGTATTTGAATATCTTCTCTAATTTCATCTACCTGTATATAAACAGGGTCAAAGCGAACAAA
>CALFWI010000114.1 GCA_937928615.1 uncultured Saprospiraceae bacterium
GATGCGCATGTGCCATTGCATACAACTAGTAATTATAATGGACAGCAAACAAACCAATTAGGTATTCATGCTTTTTGGGAAACTCGATTACCTGAAATGTTTGCAGATGATACTTATGATTTTTTGGTAGGTCAATCTGAATATATTTATGATGTCCACCAACATTATTGGAATATTGTTAATGAGAGCCATGCTCTGGTAGCTGATGTTTTGGCCATTGAAAAAGCTTTGAGTTTGGCTTATCCTGAAGATCAGCAAGATTGTTTTGTGGAAAGGGGAGAAGGCTATATTCAAAAAATGGCTTGTGAAGAATATGCTCGATTATATCATGAAAAATTAAATGGGCAAGTTGAAGGTCGATTTCGAGCTGCCATTAAAGCGGTTGGTGATGCTTGGTATACGGCTTGGGTTGATGCTGGACAACCTGATTTGCAGACTATTTTCGATAATCGAAAAATCAAGAAAGAAATTGAAGCGGAGAAAAAATTGAAAGAAGCAGTTTTGTCTAATAAGATTTTAGGGAGAGTGCATTAGAAAAATGATGGGTAGTGCTATAAATGTAATGCTGTAATATTTCATAAGCCCAATGTTTCTTATGGACTCCACTTAGATATAGCCTTACAAGTGTATCACTACCAAATGATGAACTATAAATATTGAAAAATGAATTTTAATAAATGAATTATATTATCAATTTTCAATATTTTCTAAATGCTAAAATTTCTTTAAAAATAATGGCGCTGAGAATCGTTTATTTTTATGACGTCTGGACTATGACCCAGAATATTTTATTCACGGCGGCTTTTTAGAGAGGATTTAGCGCTATTTGAAGTTTAATTTTTAATTATTTTTATTTGTAAATTTCTGATAATAAGGTATTTATCATTTTTATGTTTGCCTAAAACCTTCTTTAGTAAATAATTTTTTTTGCTTACTTTTTTTCCCCGTATTGGTGTTCATAAAGATAAAAAGCGCAAAAAATGCCTATGCTATTCGCTAGGACATCATAAAAGCCCATATTTCGACCAGGAATAAATTGTTGGAGATATTCTGTTAAAAATCCTAAGAGGACAGACCAGATGATAACTTCAGTTATTCTTTTTTTGTTAGGGAGTGCTTTTATGGCTTGGTAGGCTAAAAATGCAAACAATAAAAGATGGACAACTTTGTCTAAATAGTTGCCTGCGATTTTTCCATTGCCTGGCGTGAGAGTTGCGACGAGTACCAATAATAAACTAATGACAAATAGGGGAGTGAACCTTATTTTCAAGGAGGTCATTTTTTTCGCTCTGTTACATAAGTTATTAAATCTCTTAAAGCAGTACGAACTTCTGACGGGGGAAAACGATCTAAAATTTCAAAAGCTTCACTGCGGTAGCGATACATTACTTCCGTCGCATATTCTAACCCTCCACTACCCTTCACAAAGTCGATTACTTCTGCTACTTTTTCTGGTTGATTATTATTTTTTTTAATAATCTTAATAATTTTCTTTTTTGTACTACGAGGCGCTTTTTCTAAAGCAAAGATTAAGGGCAACGTCATTTTTTTTTCTTTGATGTCATTCCCTAAAGGTTTGCCGACATCATCTGTTCCAAAGTCGAATAAATCATCTTTGATTTGAAATGCCATGCCTATTTTTTCTCCTAATAATCTAGCATTTTCAATTTGAGTTTCGTCTTGTGTCACGGAAGCTGTTCCTGCTGCACAGGCAGAGGCTATTAAAGATGCGGTCTTTCCTTTTATTACATCATAGTACACCGATTCATCTATGTCTAACCGACGAGCTTTTTCCATTTGCAACAACTCTCCTTCCATGATTTGCTCTGTGGCTGTTGCCATAAAATCTAATAACTGATATTCTTTGTTTCTAATAGCAGTTAAAAAGCATCTAGATACTAAATAATCGCCCACTAATACGGCTATTCTATTTTTCCAAAGTGCATTGATAGAAAAAAATCCTCTACGCTCGTTGGAATCATCAATGACATCATCATGGACTAATGTACTTGTGTGGCCTAATTCTACACAAGTTGCAGCAATGTAGGTTGATTTTGTTGCTGAGCCACATAATTTGGCGCAAAAAATGACAAACATCGGGCGCATCTGCTTTCCTTTTCGACTGGCTATGTAGTAAGTGATTTTGTCTAATAATGGAATCCGACTAGCAATGGACTTTTTGAAATATTCCGTAAAGACTTTCATTTCCGCTGCTATCGGCGCTTTTATATCTTTGAGCGATTTTTTCTTTTTCAATAAAGTTAACATTGCTTAATTTTTAAAGAACCATGTTTTTTAGGTTAACACTTCAAAGATAAAGGTTGTTTTCAATTAATTCAATTTTTTTTGAAAGTTTATACTATTAATGCGACTCCCCTATTCTTTTAGTTGATAAATATCCTTTAGATTTCGACCTAAACCATTGTAATCCAGACCATAACCTACAACAAACTTATTAGGGATTTCAAAACCAATATAATCTACTTTTAACGGGAATTTTAAGGCTTCAGGTTTTTGAAGCAGTGAAACAATGGTTATTGATTTTGGATTGAATTTTTTTAACGCTGGCAAGAAATGGTAAATTGTCGTTCCTGTATCTACAATATCCTCTACTATAATAACATCTCTATCCGTTAAATCTTCTTGTAGCCCTATTTGAGTCGTTACTTTTCCGCTTGAGGTTGTTCCCTCATAGGAAGTCAATTTTATAAAGGATATTTCGTGTTCAAATTTACAGGCTCTAACTAAATCTGCGGCAAAAACAAAAGCTCCATTTAATATAGCTAAAAAAATAGGTTTTTTATCTTTGAATTCATTCGATAGCTCTTTCCCCATTTCTTTCACTCGTTGCTTTATCATTTGTTTATCCATGTATGTCTCAAACGACAACTCTTGTAGTTGAACTGTTTTGCTCATGTGTTTTTAACTATTATTTTATTTGAATTTATAACAATATAAATACTTTATTGTTTTTTAATTTTACTAGAAGGTGTCGCGATTTTTAAATAGTCGTCTACATTTTCATTAGGAACAGCAACAGCTAGATGATAATGCTTGATTTTCCAGCCTTCGTTGGTTAGTTCTAATACTCCCGACGCTCGACAAACGCCCATCCAAGTATCTAAAGATTCTTCAAACCAAGCTGTTTCATCATCATCTGATAAATAAAATGCTCTATCTATTGTTGTGAAATCCCAAGCACTTTCTTGGTCAAAATATTTTTTTGACCATTCTTTCATTTCATCTCGTTTCCATTTTTCGGTAGCATCTGTTCCTATATAAATGCCATCTGTTGCCATACTACCGAAGAATACGTCTTCATCTGCAGTTGCGGCTGCTTTATGCCAAGCATTCATTAAATCATTAAGCGATTCTTGTAGATTAGGCATTTCGGTAATGCAATCTTTGCGTCTTCTTGTATCCGTAATATGAGAAATTTTCCAACCATCTGCGGTATTTACAATATGGAAAGCATTTACTCCGCAATGACTTAATTTTTCTCCTAAATAAAAGGTATATTCTGTCCAAACAGAAGCTAAATTGCCATCGACCCTTACTTTATAAGACCAAATTTTTTCATCGTAAATTTCTTCATGTGGTGTGCCTACAGATTTTACCCAACCATCTACGCTTCCTCCTTTCAATACTGGCAGCCCTGCTTTATTCGTAAAAGAAGATTGTAAATGTGCTTCTGGATGCAAAACAGAACGAAGCGTTGTGGAATCACTGGCTCGCATACCGTCGAATAATGTTTTGACAACAGATATGGCTGCTTGTTCGGCAGTAATTAAAGTATCTTTCTGGGTATTTCCAATATTTAATAAAGACGTAAAAATGAGTATAAATAAAATCGACTTTTTCATATTTGGTCAAATGTTAGCTTAGTTTTTTTGCCACAAAGTACAACATATTTTAAGGAAATTAGGAACTATGCTTGATGAAAGATAAATTCAACTATGACTAATATTAACTTTACGACAACATACAGAGATTTTTAAACAAAAATAGGCTACATAATTCACTTATTATGTAGCCTATTTTTAGTAGTTATCAATATACTAGCTGCCAAAAATTTCAGCTAATAGTTGTTCTAATTGCGGAGACCGTAATTTTCTAGCAATGATTCTACCCTCTTGATCTAGTAAAATGGTGTGCGGAATAGAACTAACAGAATACATTTTAGCAACTTCGTTTTTCCATCCTTTTAAGTCGCTTACATGTTCCCATTCTAAGCCATCTTGCTTTATTGCACGTTCCCAGGAAGCTTTCGTTCGATCTAGACTAACACCTAATACTTCAAATCCTCGATGATTGTATTTTTCGTATAATTTTTTAACATGTGGATTTTCTCTTCTACAAGGCCCACACCAACTTGCCCAAAAATCAACCAACACAATTTTCCCCCTTAAATCACTTAATTTTAAGTCTTCTCCAGTTGGTGTTTTTTGTACAAAATCTGGAGCAACTTCTCCTTTTCCAAAGCCCGTTGCTGTATTAATTTTCTTTTTAAGCGGAGCGATTAGCGTTGGATACTCCTGATCGTATTTTTTTAACAATCTTTTGGCATAAAGCATATAATTTTTATGCCTTTTATCATCCAATGCTGTAACGACTCCTGATAAAGCCAATTGGTAGGCATGTGAATTTGATGCAATCTTCCCTAAAATTTCATCTAAATAGGACTGATGTAATAGTGGGTCTATTCCTGATGTACTCAGCGTAGCTGTATATTCCTTAAATGCTTCGTATACCCAAGGGTTATGACTGTAATAGGGGTTTTTGAAATCTGTAAATTGAAAAAATTGATTGGCAAAATAATCTATTTCCGTATAATAGCTTTCTGTCGTATTTTGAAAAGAAAGATAAGTATTTAAGGCGGCGACTTCGGCTAGTAAGGCGTTTTTCTGCTTATATTCATTTAATAAGGCTATTTTTTTATCATCAATTTCACTCATTTCAAAAATAGCCATTTTTTGAGCCCCTTCATCTGATTTTGCTTTTTGCAAATCCTGCATCTTTTGTCCCATTTCTTGTTTTAATGCAGTCATTTTTTCTTTTAAACCATCATATTCTTGATTTAACTTCGACCCGATTATTGCTTTTGTTAAATCTGTACAGGTTCCTTTTACTTTTATATCACTTTCAGTGCCTAAAATAATGGGTTTTAATTGAGTTGTATTTTTTCCTAAATAATAGAATTTAGCAATTGCTTGTGGCATTTTGAACTCATATACATTTCCCTTTTTATTGGCGGTATATATTTTTTTGAATCCGAAGCCTTCAAATTGATAGAGGAATATAGAATCTGTTGTGGAACATTCTTTTAATTCTATGGATAATTTTACTTTTTTTCCTAATTCCGTTGATGGAGTAAAGGCGATTAGGAAAAAACTAATGATTAAAAGAGATGCTAATAATATTTTTTTCATTATGATGGGATATGATTTGTGATTTATTTGAATGCTGAATTAAATGATTAAAACAATACATTTACGGATTTATGTATTGTTTCTATCTCTATTTAACCCTTATTTTCTTGTAAAGTTAAAAATTCTTTAGGATTCTTATGTTAATTTGTTAAGCCCAAAAACCTCTTTTCTCACACGAAGTATGAAGAAGTATATTTCTGAATCAGAATGAATGGTTTCAACTGTTAATTTTAGCACTAATAAATTATTGGTATTTTTTAATTTCAATTGCAAATACTGAATTCTGGTTAAAATTCTTGTTGAATGTGGTTCGAAATTTATATTTAATTTATAGATTTATACTTACGCTCTAATCAATATTCACATCTAGATCTTCTAGCACGCTGAGTAATAATTGTAAATCTTCAAAAAACTCTCGAACTAATTCGAAACTGACATTCGATTGAAAAATATGTGGTTCTAATAGGTCTTTTGGTTCTGTAACAGCGATGAACATCTGACTGCCTAAAAACGAAACGTAAATTTCTTTTGCTGTTTTTTCTCTATAATTTAGAATGGCTTGTTGCATTTCATGAGATAAAATATTATCCACATTGGCATTTTTGCTAGCCATAATAATAAATACTTCTTTAAACTTTCTTGATACAATATCTTCTGCAATTCTGCAGCCAATTCTATTTAGTTCTTTAATCGTTCTCGATTGATACTGGTTAAATTCTCTAGGAAGTGCTATTATCTTACTTTTTTTCGAATGTGCTTTTGAATTGAAGTTTCCTTGGAAAAAAACACCTTTGAATATATAGTTTGATTTGTTTCTTACTTTTGAATATTCTCTAACATTTAATTCACATAATTCAAAAGTCATTTCTCGATAACTACCTTTGATAAAATCCTCTCCTTTGTAAAAAGGTGCTGGTGTGGCAAAGATTAGACTAGACAAAAAAGTTGATTTTGGAATAAATTTTTTTGGCTCGTAAGTCATTTTTCCATAGTTGATTTCATCATCTATAAAATCTAGAATTAGGTTAACAATGTTAGGTTTGAAAGTGATAACGAATTGTCGGATTCTGTATAATATAAAACTAATGTAAAAGATGATGAATACTAAGAAAAATAAAGTAACAACTAAAATATCTACATAGATATCTAGTATAGTAACGCCTATTAGGAAGATAATAGAACCAAAAAGTAATAATAACAAGCGTTTTCGCTTTCTTTCCATCCGAAGTAATTCTGGATGAATCGTATGATTATAGAAAAGGCGAAATTCATGAAGGCGTTGCATGTAGGTAGAGCTATTAGGTAGGTGTGCCAGCTTTGAATTACGAGTAATGAATAATATTTAAAACATTACTCGTAATTTACTATTAATTGGCATTATTGAGATTATCAGCGCGTTCATCTAGATATTGAGAGATAATATCATCAACAATATCTTTTAAGTATGCTTTTTTAGATTTGGCTATATCTTTTAATTTTTCAATTTTCTTTTTCTCTAAACTGAAGGTAACTCGTTTTTTTAATGGGGAACTACTCTTAAAGTCTTCTCTATTTTCTGTACTTGTTCGTCGAATCAAAGCATCGATACCAATTACCGGCCGCTCACTTCGTTTTTTTATCTTTGTATCTCGTCCATTTGTAAAGGAAGGTTTTTTAACAGGTTCTTTATATTCTTTATCAAGGGCATTATGAAACAGTCCTTCTAAGTCAGAAGTAAAGTTTTTTGATGACCGCTTCTTTCGGCGTGTTTGCCTCGTATCTAGGCTTTCCCTAGCTTCTTCCTCTACTAATAAAGGACGAATACCTGGTAATTGGTCATCTGCACCTGTATCGCTAAAGAGACTTTCAAGCCCCGCCTTAAATTTTTTCTTGCTCACAAGTATCAGTTAAATTTTATAATAATAATTTTTATTTAGGGTAAAGAAGTCATCTGCTACTTTAATGAGACAAATTAGACTTCTACTTGTGCTGTTCTTTCTATTATCTCTTTGCTTAGTGCTAAATAATCTTTTGCACCTGGACTTCTTTTATTATAAGTAAAAATGTCTTTTCGTTGTGAGGGTGCTTCTGCTAAAGCCACATTATCTCTGATATAAGTATCGAATACTCGATTACCAAAAAACTTTCTAATCGTTTCTACTACATCTCTGTTTAATACCTTACGGTGGTCATACATCGTTGCAATAACTCCCCCAATAGATAATTTTTTATTTAGACGGAATCGTACTTTATCTATGATTTGTTTGATTTTTGTTAATCCTTGTAACGCTAGAAATTCTGTTTGTAGCGGAATGTAAACATAAGTGCTACTAGTTAGTGCATTCAAGGTTAATAAACCTAAAGAAGGAGGACAATCAATAATGACATAGTCATAATCTTCTTCTACTACTTCTAGAAGCTCTCTTAAAATGTACTCTCTTCCTGCTTCATTTATCAATTCCATTTCTGCACCTGAAAGATCTAATGTTGAAGTGACTACGTCCAATCCTTCTCTTACTGTATAAGGTACTAATTCAGATTCACCTCGTAAGGCTTCATATATAGTTGACTTTTGCCTAGGGATACCTAGCGAAAGAGATAGATTTGCTTGTGGATCCAAGTCAATTAATAAAACTCTTTTTCCTAACTCGACTAAACCTGCTCCAATGTTAATGGCGCTTGTAGTTTTGCCCACACCTCCCTTGTGGTTTAGTAACGAAATAACTAATCCCATGTTAATAATTGATATTGAATGAAAAAATGGTAAGAATTTATTATTCTCACAGTATGTCTTTTTTATTATAAAATTAAACCATCAATCTCGTATAGATTGGTTGAACTGTGTTTTAATTTTGTGTGTAGTTTGGTAGCGATATAAAGCTATATCTTTTTTGTTGTACAAATATATTGAAAATATAGAGAATTAGCGTAATAATCCATATTTTATTCAATATACAGAAATTCTGCCATAAAAAGGGACTTAAAAAGAATATTCTTTTTTTTGACCCCTTTTTTCTTTTAAAGGAGAATTTATGATTTTTTATTAACAATTGGTTTTCAGTCTTTTAAATACATATTAGTTATTATTCATATACGATGTTTAATCACTAAAAGTTTTTCTAAAAAAAAAGAAATTTTCTTTAAATTATTAGAGACCTTTTTATTATAAAGTCGTCTCAACATAACTTTTTAGCTTTGGAAGCAGATATTTACCTGCTTTTTTGCTTTTAAAAAATGTACTTTTGCGCCCATATTTTAGTGATTGGTAGTAAACTTAAATGAGTTGGCAGATTTTACTTGAGGAAGCCACTTTTTTTCAAGTTTTTTGCTAATCTATCAACTAAATAATTGGACAAAAATAAGTTTAGATTCTCTCTTAGTCAAAGAATTAATTTTTAATGCCTCTTGGCATTCGTTAACTCTTCTTAAAGTGAATCGTTTTGTTAGCCTAATTCTTTGACAAAATGTAAATTTATTTTGTGTGTCCCTAACTAATATTTTGCGTAAAGCAATAGCATATATTTATGGAAATAATATTAATGAACCTAGGCATTTTTGCAGTTAGCTTATATGTCTTATTACAAGCGTCTGATTTTTTTGTGGATGCCGCAGAAAGAATAGGTTTAGCAGCAGGTATTCCCCCTTTTATTATTGGTGTTACAATTGTAGCTTTAGGTACTTCTTTACCTGAATTAGCTTCTTCTATTGAAGCGGTTTTAATGGGCGATTCTAAAATTGTAATTGGTAATGTCGCAGGGTCTAATATTGCTAATATTGGTCTAGTTTTAGGATTGGTAGCGGTAGTAGGTAAACAGGTGAAAGTCAATGAGTCCATTATGAATGTGGATATACCAATTCTGGTTTCTTCCGCTTTTCTATTATGGTTTGTCGTACATGACCAAAAAGTTTCTATTTTTGAAGCGATTGTTTTATTAGGGGCATTAGTTGTTTTTCTTTTTTATTCTTTAAATAATAATGGAGGAGAAGAAACGGAGAAAACGAAAATTAATGGAAAAGATATTGGTATTCTTATTTTAGCAGGGATTGCGATTAAGTTTAGTGCAGAATATACCATTAAGAGTATTATTCAATTATCTGAATTACTAAAGATTGGTTCTGAAATTATTGCTGCTAGTGTGGTTGCTTTAGGAACTTCTTTACCCGAAGTTTTTGTTAGTTTAGCTGCGATTAAGAAAGGAAAAACAGATATAGCCGTAGGAAATATATTAGGCTCGAATATATTTAATACCTATGCAGTTATGGGAATTTCTGCTTTATTTGGTACTTTGGTTATTTCTGATAATGTCATTCATTTTGTCTTACCTTTTATGGTTGCTTTAACAATCATGTTTGCCGTCATGTGTATTTCTAAAAAAATCTCTCGTTGGGAAGGTTTGATGCTTTTACTTTTTTACGGCCTTTTTATGGTTGAACTTTTTTCTGATTTATAAGCGCGATCAATTCACTTAACATCATAGCTGTGGCTCCCCAAACAGTTTTGCCATTTACATCATAATAAGGCACATCTTTTATCTGATATTTATTTTTGAACTGCATAGATTTGTATTTCAATGTTGAAGGGGTCGTTAATTCAGCTAAAGATACTTCTACGACTTCTGCTACCTCCCTTAATTGAGGAATAAAAGTGGGTACATAATCTATATAGCCAATAAAAGGAAATACTTGGAAATTACTAGCGGGGATGTATAAAGGTGTCAATGCTCCTAATATTTTTATATCGGCTGTTAATACCCCTATTTCTTCATTTGCTTCTCTTAACGCTCCTGCCTGATAGCTTTTATCTGTTGTTTCTATTTTTCCACCAGGGAAACTCATCTGCCCACTATGTTTGTCTCTTTTGGTAATGACTCGTTGAATGAGTGGGAAATGAAGTTGACCGTTTTTCGGATATAATAAACAAAGTACACTCGCTAAACGAACCTCTAGGGGCTGTTCTTTTTCTTTAAAAGGCAGTCGAGTTTTCGTAGCCATTTTATATTGGGCAGCTTTTCCTGGTAATGGCTTTTGTAATTGTTTTTTTATAAACGGAATGATAGATGTATCTGACATATTTTTAATGGTGTTGTTTTTTATTCGCTTTTATTGAGCTGCTTTTATTCATTCTCTTATCTAACTTAAAAATCTAATAATTAGTTTTGTTTAAAGAATTTGTAGATAAAAAATTGACTTTAATTATTTTAATAAAACTTTTTGTTTGTTTTAAGAATGTAAATCCCCTATTTTTGTTGTAGTATTTATTGTGATAGTTCTCAAAAACAACATAATATTTCCCTTAACTTTGCAAATTAGTATTGTATAAAAATAAGCTTCGATAAATACGGAGTTATAAACTTGTCATTTATAATTATTGCTGATAATGAGTAACGAACCAAATAATAGTGACACTAATAATGGCCAATATCCAGAAGATAGTATCATTTCTCTGAAAGGAATGTTCCAGGATTATTTCTTAGACTATGCCTCTTACGTAATTTTAGAGAGAGCGGTGCCTGCGATTGAAGATGGATTGAAACCGGTACAACGTAGAATTTTATATTCACTAAAAGAAAAAGATGATGGTCGATATCACAAAGTAGCGAATATCATTGGACATACTATGCAGTACCATCCACATGGTGATGCCGCAATTGGTGACGCTTTAGTGAATATTGGTCAAAAAGAATTATTAATTGATTGTCAAGGAAACTGGGGAGATAATCGAACGGGTGACCGAGCAGCAGCAGCGAGATATATTGAAGCTCGATTAACTAAATTTGCTTTAGAAATTGCCTTTAACAATCAAACAACTGTTTGGCAATTAAGCTACGATGGACGGAATAAGGAACCTGTTGAGTTACCGATGAAATTTCCCCTTTTATTAGCACAAGGAGCAGAGGGAATTGCGGTAGGTTTATCGACTAAGATAATGCCACATAATTTTATTGAATTGATTAAAGGTTCGATAAAAATATTGCAGGGAAAGAAAGTGAAAATCTATCCTGATTTTCAACATGGAGGCATTATTGATGTCACTAATTATAATAGCGGAAAAAGAGGTGGGAAAATAAAAGTTAGAGCGAAGATTAAAATTATTGATAAGAAACAATTAGCTGTTACGGAATTGCCTTATGGAGTAACAACTGGTAATTTGATTGATAGTATTTTAAAAGCGAATGATAAAGGGCAAATCAAAATCAAGAAAGTTATTGATAATACCGCTGCTGACGTAGAAGTATTGATTGAATTAGCTCCTGGTATGTCTCCTGAAGTAACGATGGATGCGCTTTATGCTTTCACTAATTGTGAAGTGTCAATCTCACCAAATGCTTGTGTGATTATTGCTGATAAGCCGCACTTCATGACGGTGGATGAGATGTTGGAAATTTGTACAGAACGGACAAAGGATTTATTAAAGCAAGAACTAGAGATTAAGCTGAATGAATTAGAAGAAAAATGGCATTTTGCAAGCTTAGAAAAAATCTTTATTCAAGAAAGAATTTATCGAGATATTGAAGAATGTGAGAATTGGGAAGAAGTGTTAAAAATGATTGGTCTTGGTTTAAAGAAATACTTTGGTACACCCAGCGACCCTGTTCAAAAAGGAGATAAGCGGACTCAATTATTAAGAGATATTACAGAGGAAGATATTACTAGATTGACAGAAATTAAGATTAGAAGAATCTCTAAGTATAATGTCTTTAAGGCAGATGAAAAAATAAAGGGGATTGAAGCAGAACTGAAACAAGTAAAGCATGACTTAATTCATTTAGTCGATTTCTCCATTGCTTATTATGAAAACCTGTTAAAGAAGTACGGAAAAGGAAAAGAAAGAAAAACGGTTATTGCTTCTTTTGAAACAATTAAAGCAACTGATGTCGTTGCCAATAATGCCAAACTATATGCTAACCTTAAGGAAGGGTTCGTTGGCATGGGCATGAAAAAAGATGAGTTTATTGCGGATTGTTCGGATATAGATAATATCATTGTTTTCCGTAAGGATGGGAAATTTAAAGTCGTAAAAATTGCAGATAAAACCTTTGTGGGTAAAAATATTATTCATGTTGCGGTATGGAAAAAAGGAGATGACCGAACAACCTATAATATGATTTATACCGATGGGCAATCAGGTAGAACGATGGTTAAACGATTTAATATCAAAGCGATTACTAGAGATAAAGATTACGATTTAACCAAAGGGTCTAAAGGTTCCAAACTCCATTATTTTACGGCAAATCCTAATGGAGAAGCAGAAATAATAAGGGTTCAATTAACACCAGGTTGTCGGGCCAAACTCAAAATGTTTGACTATGATTTCGCTGAATTAGCAATTAAAGGGCGATCTTCACAAGGTAATTTATTGACTAAATATCCTGTTCGAAAAATTAGCCTAAGACAAGCTGGTAAATCTACTTTGGATGCCTTGAAATTATGGATGGATGATGTCAGTGGACGATTGAACACAGATGGACGAGGTAAGGAATTAGGCTCATTTGATACAGGCGATGCTATCTTGGTTTTATATAGAGATGGTTCTTACCAATTGACAGATTATGAATTGACTAATCGTTATGAGGTAAAAGATGTTTTAGACATTAGAAAATTTGATACAAGTACGGTGATTAGTGCCATTCATTATGATGCGGAGAAGAAAACGACTTTTGTGAAAAGGTTTGAAATAGAGGCTAACACCCTTGGTAAAAAATACCTTTATATTTCTGAAAATAAAAATTCTAAATTACTTTTTGCGAGCCTTCACCCAAGCCCTATTGTACAATATTACGAAAAGGATAAATCTAAGAAAATAGAGAAAGAAGTTAAGTTAGCTGAATTTATTGATGTGAAAGGTTGGAAATCGCAAGGTAATAAATTGAGTGGGCAGCGTATTACAGGCATTAAAGATATTACACCTGCCGATAAACCGTCAGCTAAAAAAGATAAACTAAAGCCTGGTGATTCTATAGATTTTGATTTGGATGATGGGCAAACTTCTTTGTTTTAAATAAATGCTTAAAATACCGTGTCATTGAATTATCATGAATAGCGGTTGATAATATTTTAATAAAAAAGTGGTGCTAGCGCAGATTGTGTGCTAGTATCACTTTTTTATTGGGATTAATAGTATGCTTTTATAGAAATTAAATGGCCGTTTAAAAATATTTTTAACTTTTTTGTAACCATTGCAAAAATGCCCAGTACCCTTGTCGGAAATAATTTAAAAATGAAGTTTAAGTAATGCTGAAAAAATAACTTGAACAACTATAATTCGTGGGGATAATAAATTCGTGGGGAATTAAATGCAAAATGTCCAACTTGTTTTTATCCGTTACTAAAATGAATGAAATGTGAAATCATCCGTTATACACCGACTAAAAAGAACACCTTTAATGCCAATAGCAACTAAACATACAGATGAACAATTAATGGAACAAGTCCGTCAAGAAAACTTGAGTGCATTGTCTGTTTTGTTTGACCGCTATCAAGTGCCTTTGTATAATTTTTTCTATCGCCAAAATTACGATGGTGCCTTAAGCGAAGATTTAGTGCAGACGGTTTTTGAACGAATTTTGAAATACCGACAATCTTATGTTTCTGGTCGGACTTTTCGTTCTTGGATATACCAGATTGCTCGAAACGCTAAAACAGACCATTATAAAAGTCAATATAGAATTTCTGATTTTGTACAGCCCGATGATTTAGAAATCGAAACGGCTTCTATCGAGCAGCGGATGGAAACAGCAGAAGATTTACAGCAACTAGAACAGGCAATGCAGCAATTGCCAGATATGCAAAGAGAAATACTGGTGATGACGCGTTTTCAAAAAATGAAATATGGAGAAGTAGCAGCAATTTTACAATGCTCGGAAGGGGCGGTTAAAGTGAAGGTACATCGAGCAATAAAACAGTTAAGGCATATTTTTTTTAAAATGGAACAGTATTAATTCATGGATATGGATACACAAAATATAATGACGCAATTGATTGATTATCGAGCAGGTACTTTACCAGCAGCGCAAGTAAGTGAAGTGGAAAAACAGTTAGCGACTTCTGAAAAATGGCAAACGATTTTAGCAGAATTAGATTTGTTAGATGATTTAATGGAGCAAACGCCAATCGTTCAACCATCTACTAATTCTAGACAACGATTTGAACAATTATTGGCAGCCGAACAACAATCGATACCAATTGTAAACCTAAATCAATCTAAGAAAACTTTTACGTTTAGTATTAATCAATTGCTTCAAGTAGCGGCGACTATTGCCCTATTAATTATGGGCGTTGGAATTGGTACGCAATTTAAAAATAACCAATCTCAACAGATGGAGATAGCGGCATTGAAATCGGAAATGTTGGGACAAAAGAAATTACTGGCCTTGTCGCTACTGCAACAAACTTCGGCAAGTGACCGCATTAAAGGCGTTAATATTAGTTTGAAGGAAACGAGAATGGATGACCAGATTCTGTATGCCTTAATTGACCGAATGAATTTGGATAAAAATATTAATGTCCAATTAAAAGCTATTGAAGGTTTAGTCCAATTTGGGGAACATAAAATAGTCATTACTGCCTTAATCAAAGCTTTGACCAAACAAAAAAGTCCTGAAGTGCAAATTATGATTATGGAGGCCTTAGTCACCTTAAAAGTGAAGGATGCTTATCCGCAATTTCAAAAAATACTTCGAGATAAGGAAACAATAGATGCGGTAAAAAATAGCGCCGCTTCTGGTTTAGAAATTTTATTATAAGCAATCACCCGAATAGATTGTTGAAATTGCTTGATTGTTAAATGGTTTTAAGCTAGGCAATAATAGTAATATTCAATGATGTTCTTTTTAGGAAATAATCAGTAAATTCTAGACAACTGATTATTCCTTTTTTAACTGAAAAAATTAAAATTAATAATATTATGAAAAATATATTTTTATTTGGCTTGTTAATTTGCCTGACTCAATTTGTTTTTGCGCAGTCGCATACCGCTAAATTTAGTAATAGCGCTGGAGAACAAAAGATTCGAATTATTAAATCAAAAGGCGCAATTGTTATCTCTGCACATAATAGTTCGGAAGTTATCGCTTCCACCGATGATTATGAAGCGACACCAGAACGAGCAAGAGGATTGCGCCCACTATATAATAATGCGACAGATAATACAGGTATGGGACTAGAAAT
>CALFWI010000115.1 GCA_937928615.1 uncultured Saprospiraceae bacterium
GAGGAGCAGAGGTATAAAGGTATAAAGGTATAGAGGAGCAGAGATATAAAGGTATAGGGGATAGAGGTTTACCAATGAGCAATGCTATCCTTTCTCTTTTTCTAAAAATTTAACTTTTTAAAGCCATTCGTTGTTTACTCAATAGCGAATGGCTTTTTTAGTATAGTGGAACTTCAGTTCCACGAAAAATTACAGAAAACTGAAGTTTCCTTATACAATACGTTAAACAATGAGTAAAAAAACATTAGTCTTAGGAGCATCATTAAAACCACATAGGTATTCCAATATGGCCATTAACCGCTTGGTGAATCACCAGCACGAAGTAGTAGCTATTGGATTAAGGGAAGGCGTCGTAGCTGAGGTACAAATTGTCAAAGGAAAACCTAGTTTAGAAAATATAGATACCATTACGCTATATATGAATCCTAAACGGCAAGTAGCCTTATATGATTATATACTGAATTTAAATCCTAAAAGAATCATCTTCAATCCAGGTACAGAGAATATGGAGTTGGTAGCATTGGCACAAGCAAAAGGAATTGAAACAGAAATAGCTTGTACTTTGGTGATGTTGTCGGTGGGAAATTATTAAGTAGCTTAGGCTTCCAATATGAAACAAGCAATAATTCTAACTACTCAAATAGTTTTATTAGTGAAAAACAGCAAATCCAAAAAAATAGCAGCCTTCTACTCTATTAGACCTGTTAATGAATTCTTGAACTTAGATAGCTTAAGTAATACAGGAGTTGATATAAATGATATTACTTTTTGGCAAAATAAACTACCCCCAATGTGCTAAGCACAATACCCGTTTGCCTAGCAGGTATTAACTCAAAAAAGGGTATTGCTGCTAATTTACAAACTAAAAAGCGACTTAGAATATAAACTTCTAAGTCGCTTCTTTATTTGATGGAATTAAGCAGTTTTTAGCAATCATCCGCCTAATGTAGTACTGACGACTGCTAACTGAATTACTCCCTACTAGTATCCAGATTTATTACCTTTAAAAGTACCAACGCCAGCATCAGGTCCTGATGGTTTGCCCATTTCAGCATCTCCATCTTTGGCTACGCCAATTTCAACTCGACGATTGATTTGGCTTTTATTCGTAGGAATAATATTCTGAGATTCTCCTCCCCATTGTAAAACAAGGCGGTTTCTAGCAATATTATAAGTATTGACTAAATGATCCACAGTAGCCGCAGCTCGATTATAAGATAATACATTATTATAATTTTCTGAAGCAGCTTGATCGGTATACCCTCTTACAACAAATTTCATTTGTGGATTATCTCTAATCACTTTTCCAATTTGATGTAATTTTTCGTATTCAGAACGAGTAACCGTATAGCTATTATTAGCAAAATTAACATTTGGCAAAAACCAATTAACTGCAGGAGTAGCTGCTGTTAAATCATAATCCTTAATTTTAGCATCTACAATTTTATTAACATCTCCTTCTGTGATGTAAGATGGTTCTGGAACTTGAGCAACCCCTTCCGCATTAACGGTATAACCAGGTGCAGAATAAGGCTCTTTATCTTTATAATCTGCAACCCCATCGCCGTCACTATCCATAGCATTACCTTTCGCATCAACTCTAGCACCAGCAGGAGTAGCGGTATCTTCATCCCACATATCAACGATGCCGTCATTATCTTCATCGGTTAAATCAAATTTAGGTCTAGCTTTTAACTCCGCAATATCTCGCATCACATCTTCAAAAGGACTAGCCCAATATAAAGGCTGTTTGATTCCTTCTCGTTGACCGATGTTAAAGTTCAAACGAATATTCGTGTAGTTGATAAAATCATTATCATTACCAGCGAATCCGTCAACAAGGTCTTCATCTTTTCCAAATGGACGAATCCCCATTGTTTCAATTGCTACATTAAATTTATCACTAATTTTAAAAGCAAATCCTACCCCAGTTTGAATACTTGCTTTCGTATAACTATCTGGATCGGCCACCGTGCTAGAGGTTACATCTGGAGAGATACTATTAATACCTCCACCAAAGAGCGCATAAATATTGGTCTTTTTAGGGCCATCATACCTCAAATTATTCAACGTTATAATACCATGAACACCGAGACCAAGAACAGAAGTATTATATTCTAAGGTTTGATCATCTGTTTCTCCATTTAGCGAAAGATAATTCCCTTCCACTCTGACTGACCACAAATAATCAATAGCTTTTCGATAATGTAATCCTATCCCAAAACCAGGACGGTTATCAATGTCTCCGTAATTAGCAGCGTAGCCTACAGCCAAACCAAATTCAGCGGCATGTTTGGCTGGTGGAGCATACCCGACTGTAACACTTTGGGCAGTTAAGGTTCCCCCAAATAAACTAATTACTATTGCAAGTAAAAAATTATTCCTCAACATAATAGGTTTAAATTTTTGAAAAAAATAATAAGGATGCCGACTTCTAAATAATTGATTTAGTTAAAGTTATAATATGTTTCCTCTCAAAAGAGGCATCCATTTATACGAATTAAAAAGTAGGAACAAATATAGGAATATTTGACATTAAATTAAGTTTCTTATGTTTATTTGAATGGGAGTGAATTGTTTTATGCTACAATTTTTATATTTGGACTGAAAATTAGGGAGGTTATAGACTTTCATAGCAAAAATAAGTCCAGTAGTGAGGGCAAGTTAGCCTTTTTCTCACAAAAAAGAAACAAAATAAAGTATTATCTACCGCTTAATAATTAAATTAACACTAAAACGATTTAAGGACAAAATACTTACATGAAGAAAGGGGAAGGTTACGAAATAAAGAAATGATAAAAAAGTTGGTTTTATCACTTATCAGGAAATAGGCAAAATAGATTCCCCCCTATTTGACAAATTCATCGTTCCTCATGCTTAAATTTCGTCATTAAAAAAGATTGCCGAGTGAAGTTGTGGCTTCAACACTCGGCAAGACAGGTTCTGCCATCAGGTAGACGCACAAAACCAAGTAAGGTCAAGGACAGATAAAATGATTAAAAAACAAAATAAAAGAACCCTTACTCTTAGAACTTTAATAGTTGTTGGGTCATTTTGAACATGCCCGACTTTTTAATAAAAAATATCTGTAATTCGGGCACAAAAATAAGGGTAAAAAGCATTGATGTCAATTTTATTTCCTCCTTTTTTATCAAATTATTTTCGATTTAACATTTTATGGAAAAAGAACGAACTTTACCCTTATTTGAAGGTTCTTAAATTATTATCAGTTGCCAGTTGCGCGCGTCAACCAGTAACTAGCAACCAGCAACCAATTACACAATTTAATCAAAAACAAATGGCATCTTTTTCTCAAATTATCAATGGCGAAACGCCTGTATTAATCGACTTCCATGCGACTTGGTGTGGCCCTTGTAAAGCATTAGCGCCCATTATTAAAAATGTTAAGAAAAAGATAGGCGATAAGGCCAAAATCATCAAAATAGATATTGATAAAAATCAAGCACTAGCAAATAAGTTACAAATTAAAGGAGTCCCTACCCTAATTTTATACAAGGGAGGAGAACAACAGTGGCGACAATCAGGGGTAGTTTCAGAATTAGAGTTAATTCGGGTAATTGGCGCACATTTATAGTTTAAAATTCACTTATTTGCGTATTAAATTATTTTTTATTCGTATATTGCGGATTTTATTAATAAGAATACTACACTGATTTTAATTAAAAATTGAAAATAATAAATGTAAAAGTTAAAAATAAGCAGCAATAGCCTTATTTTTTAAGTTAGCATTTTACATTTAAGACTTGAAATTTTATATTATTCCCCCGTGTACCGTTCATCATAAACCTCCGATGCAAATCGGAGTAAACTATGTACCGTCCTATGTACTTAACCGTCCATTTTGGTTTAGAACTTGATGATAAAGTATTTCCTAGAGGAGCAACGACTGAATTAGGCGTCCATTATTTTGGGCCTCAAAAGTTTCTATTTTTATTAGAAGCACACCTCGGTCTAATTGGGCCAACCAATACGATTGACTATCTTAGAATTGCCCAATATCGTTATGCTTTACAAAAACATTTAGAGGATACGCCTACTGCTTTTTATAAACAATCTTTTGAAGCAGACCAATTAGCTGCCGCAGAAGAATTATTAAATCGACGAGACGAACTCAAATTAGCTGGTTGGGATTTTGAAGTAGCCAACGATTTACCGCCTAGATTAGCCGATTTAGCAGGCGTAGAGGAGGCTTTAGTAGCAGCAGATTACAATTTTGCCGTCGGTTTTGCAGACCGTTTTGTAGATGTATTAGCTGCTTGTGAAGAACGTCCTACCCCCATCCAACAATTATTATTAAATGAACCTCGTCATTTATTTCCCTTTCATTGGCAAAAATTATTCAGCTATTTAGAAGACCACGGAACAGAAGTTAAACAATTAGCAGAACCAACTATTGAGGGGGACCATGATTTAGCTGTTTTTCAAAAAGCCTTGAAGGGAGAACGAGGAAAAGTTGATGCCCAACAAGATGGTTCTTTACTGGTTATTAGGGCCAAAAGAGAAACCGATGCCGCCGCCTTTTTAGCAAAAAAAATACAACTCAATACAGATTATCGCCCTGTTTGTTTAATCCCTCAAAAGAATCGAGCTTTAGACAATGCTTTGATACAAGAGGGCTTGCCTAGTTTGGGTATTTTGTCAGCTTCTTTAGCACGTCCCACTTTACAAATCATCAAATTAGTCACCACTTTTTTATGGCGACCGATTGACCCTTATAAAGTATTGGAGTTTGTTACTTTACCCATTAAACCATTAGAATCTGATTTGGCGGTCATTATTGCTCGTCAAGTAGCCCAAAGACCGGGCTTAAATAGTGATAATTGGTACGCTTCTATCAATCAATATTTTGAAGAATTAGAAAAAAAGGCTGCAGCCGACCCTTTGATAAAAGTGGATAAAATTCGGAAACAATATCAATTTTGGTTTGAAAGAAGGCGCTATGACATTTCAAAATCCTTACCGAAGGACGAGGTGATTGAGGTGTTTGAATACATTGCAGATTGGGCGTCTCAAAAATATGAATCGGATGGAGGCACCAATAAGTCTTTGCTCGTATTAAGTGAGCAATCCAAGCGAATCAAGGAATTAATGGAAGCTTTGCCAGAAGCTTATAATTTCTTAAACAATTTAGATTTAGAGCGAATTGTTCGGACTATTTACCAACCTTCGCCCGTTTTGTTTAGAGAAGTAGAAGTTGGGCACTTACCTTTTGTTTATCATCCAAGTGCCTTTATTCAACCAACCCCTGATTTATTATGGTGGAATTTTTCTTTAAAAGAACAACCGTCCTTTTTCTCTAAATGGTACCAACCAGAAATCAATTATTTTAAAACGATTGACATTGAATTAGAAACACCTAAAAAAGAGAATGATGTCTTAATTTGGCAACGCAAACGCCCGATGTTGCAAGCTAGTCAACGATTAATCCTTATCATACCAGAAAGAGTCGAAGGCAAAGAAGTTTTATCGCATCCATTACTGGGTGATTTAGAAGCCACTTTTGGCAATTTAGAAGCCATTACCTATGATATCGACAAACAACAAAATGCCGCTTGTTTGGAAGGCACTTTTGATTTACCTAATTGGGTTAATTTAAACCAACAATTTATCAGTCAACCTATTCCAATATTACCTGTAGAACACGAAGAATTATTCAATGAACGAGAACACGAAACGTTTACCAGTTTAGATTCACTCTTCTATTATCCTTATCAGTGGGTTTTTCGACACAAAGTTAAATTGCATAAATCATCCATTTTAAGTGTCGTCAGTGATAATGCACTTTTAGGTAATTTAGCCCACCGTTTTATTGAGTTATTATTAAAAGAAGAAATATTGCTTTGGCAAAAAGGGCAAGTAGAAGATTGGATAGACCAAAAAGCCCCTCGACTATTTTCGAGAGAAGCCGCTACCCTCTTAATGTATGGCAGAGAACCCGAAAGATTAGCTTTTATCAACACCATTAAATATGCTGCTTGGAGTTTGGTGTCCAGTATTCAGCAAAATGGTTGGAAAGTGAGAGGCACGGAAATGGATTTAAAAGGGCATTTTATTGGGATTCCGATGAAAGGAAAAGCCGATTTAGTCTTAGAAAAAGAAGGGGAATTATGTGTGGTTGATTTAAAATGGCGAGGCGGCAATTATCGAAAGTCCGTTATCAAAAATGAAGAAGACTTACAATTAGTCATGTATGCCAAATTATTAACACCTGATGCGACTTGGGCACATACGGCTTATTTTATCCTAGAAAAAGGCGAAATGATTGCTCGTAATAATCAAGCCTTTCAAAATTGCGTAGCGGTAAATCCAGATTGCGACCATATCGAAATCAATGAAAGAATTTGGGCAAAAATGGAAGCAACCTTACGCTGGCGTTTGGCACAATTAAAAAAAGGAAACATCGAAATTCGCACCAAACAAACCCAATTAGATTTGGAAGAAATCTATGAAGGAGAATTGATGGATTTATTGGAGATGAAAGATGGGAATGCCCCTTTTGATGATTATGGGGTGTTGATTGGGTTGGTGAAGTGATGCGAGTTGCTGGTTGCCAGTTACGAGTTACCAGTTGCCTATTTCGAGCGGAACTGGCAACCCGTAACTGGCAACTGCTCTACATATATCGTTCAAGTATAGTCAAAATCCGCTCCGTCAATTCATCCTTACAAGCTAATTTATAATCTTCATAAGTACAAGGAATCAGTTCGTGTTTCCCTTTAGTTTTACTATCCATTTGTATCCACCAACGACCACTTTTAGTACTTTTCCAAAAAGTCGCATTATGGTCGAAGTCTTTAAAAGAAATAATATATTCTATCATACCATCCGTAGAAGCTGGGAAGTCTCTTTTTCGGTTATAAATACCTTGGATAAAATACCAGATTAAGTGCGCAATCAATTGAGCCGTTTGTCCACTTTTATCCTTTTTAGGATGATAGCCATAAAAGCCCATAGAAGTTAATTTATCACTCATGCCCGCATAATGGCATAATTGACAGGCTTCTTCAGAATTAAAACCGCTCGGTGTATTTTCCCAAAGCCCAGGTGCTTCTATTTGTTTGAGGGCAGCTAAATTAAAATAAACCGTATCTGCCGCTCTCAAGGTGGGTTCAACCGTTTCCATATTAGATTTAGCGACTCCTAAGCGAATTAAATCGTAATTTTTCTTCTCATAATATTTAAGGGTATCAGGTGGGGTCAAATGCGTTTGATATCCTACCAAACCTAAATTATCCAACTTAGGAGATTTAGCATTTCGTATCGTAGAAAGGTAATGCACATCTTCTGTATGAAAAGGCGTCCTTTCATCAATAACTGCTACATTTACTTTTTTACGAATGTTTTGATAAGCCTTAAACTGTGCTGAAAACTGCAAAGCTTTATCACTTACAATAATCGGAATAATATTATTATCCAATAATTCTCGAACAACTGGCAATAAAAAATCATCATTTGCTTTGCGCAAATTACCAATATCCGCAATCATCATTTTATTAAAAGGAAAGGCTAATTCATATAAATACTTTCGTATATTATCAACAGATTTTCCAGTCCCAATTAAAGCAATTTGTGTCTCTTTTAAATCAGGGAATTCGCCATCAAACAACTCGATATGCGCTCCAAATTGCCAAGATTGAGACTCCGTTTCAATCTTGCCCGCTTTCAACCAATTTTCTAACATGTTATGTGTAGTTATTTCGTAGCGTAGTCGATTTGCTAAATCTAACAGATTTAGTAAATCTCGATTCTGTTTAAATTCAAGGTTTTATAGAGTTACTAAATTTTGAAAATTTAGCAAATCTTCACAGGCAAAATACCTGAACTACTTTAGCAAGCAATTTACTTTAAATTCTGGAAAGTCACCATTTTAAAAACTATTCAACAAATTGATTGCATGAAAAAATCGTTTTTAGCTAGACAATTCATCCGATAACAAAGTATAGATATTTGAGGGGAAGGACAATTACGATACAAGAAATATATTAGCGTATCGAGCAGTAGCTACTTAATTTTTGGCAATCAGCAGGTTGCTTCAAAAGCTATGTGCTTGCTGGTTGCCAAAAACTAATTAATCAAGTACCACTCGACTTCGCTTCGGGTATTTCACTGAGTAATCGAAGCTTAATCGCTGGGTATTTTCGGCGGGTATCTGTAGCGTCCATTTTAAAATTTTTGAATCCTTATCTAAATCTGCTCCTTTATAAGTCCCTATTTTAACTTCAATTTCGTCCGTAACAGCTATGGGAAAGTGGTCTTCAACGATTAAATTAATCGGTTTTTTTTTCTTATTTCTAATTTCGATTTCAATGTCTTTAGACTCTAATTTTTTGTTAAAAATAAATTGTTTTTTAGAATAGTCTTTTTGCAAACTCCGTTTTACCAGAATGTTTTTATCTCTTCCTAATGATAGACTAATGGTATCTTGTAAACTTTCTACATCTAATTGAGCATTCCCTAAAAAAGTCCCTTCAAAATATAAACTCGTTGCACCAGAAAGTAAATTATAGGATTCCCAATCACTAATCATTGCCGTTAAAAATACAGCTTCTTCTAATTTTGGCGCACAGTAATATTCATAATAGGCAGGAATATCTATTTGTTGAATCGTCACCATATACTTTTCACCATCTTTTTTAATGGTATAAGGTTCTTTTATTTGAAACTCAACGGAAGTGGTTTTTTGGAGTGTAGTGACGGCAATCGGTTTTGTCGTTGACTTTTTTTCTTTCTTCACTCTCTGTTTTCGTACTTTATTACTGCTGCCAGCATAACCTGTAACGACTACTTCGTCTAAAGCCAGTCCCTCTTCCAATTGAAAATTATAATCATAGGTTGTGTTCAAATCAACCTTTCGATTATTATACCCCGTATAGGAAATTTGCAATTCAGAATAACCTGCTGGCAGGGTAATTTCAAAATTCCCGTCAATATCTGTAACCGTTCCAGTACTAGTTCCTTGAATTAGTATAGTAGCACCAATTAATCCTTCATCTCCGTCTAAAATCTTACCTCGAATTGTCTTACTACCATCCGCATTATAGGATATGCCTGTTTGCTGATAAGGTTTTGGAGATTGTGATTGATAAGCAGGAGCATAAAAACCTAGATTCCACTTGCTTAAGATTGGTTTTTGACCAGAAAGTCTAGGGTCAGCGTTGGAAAGGGTCAATTTTACCTCTTCCCAATCCTCTCCAGAATTTTGGAATACATTTGCCTTATACAATAAGTCAACGGGGGTTTGAACATCTTTAACACGTATGTCATAAGTTGGAATCCAGCCTGCATTATGTACTAGGTAACTGAGTTCAAATTTACCTTGGGTAGCAATCTTAGCAGAAATAGTTACTAGAATTTCTTTATACCGTATCGTAGTTGCTTTATGCTGTTGGGCAATTATTGCTTTTTGTTGCTGATTAATGATTATTTGGGTAGCATTAATTTTTCTTTGAAAACGCAATTTTTCCAACCTAATTTCTCGAAGTTGGGTTCGATAAAAAGCAGCCATTGACTTTAGTTCATCAATCGTCAATCTATCCATTGCCTGATCCTTATTATTATTATTATTATTATTCAAAATCAACGCCTCTTCTTCCGCCAATACTTCTAGTTGTAAGGACCATTCTTCAATGATAGCAGCTAAGGAATCATTATGATTAATTAAACGCTCAATCAGTTGAATATCTATCTTTTGCGTATCTATTTGCAATTGGTGCTGTACCGCTAATACTGTAAAATCTCCCACAGCTTTTAATTGAAAACTTTTTTCATCAAAATTAGGAGATAAATTAGCAAATTTTAAAACCTGCCTGCCTATAGCAATATTAGCCCTAGCCGTCCGCATCACCTGCGCCCCATTTTTAAAAACAGTAACTTGCTCAATTTTTGAATTTATCAGTAGAGAATCTGTATTTGCAAAAAGGAAAGTGGGTAAAAAGAGTAGTAAAAAAGTCAATGTTCTCATATCGCATCTATTTAAGGTGAAAAAATTATACTTGGTAGATGCAATTATGGAACGTATTACATAAAATTTTAAAAATAAAGGTAACTATTCACCAAAAAGTATTTTTTCTTTACCATTTAGTCATTTAAGTGCATTTAGTTTGATGAAATTATTTCTAATATGAACCTGTAAATCCTGCAAAATCATGTCATCTTGTAACTCAATTCCAATTAACGCCATCAGACATATCGGCAATTACTTCATATCTATCGCCCTTATTTTTCATGACTTGCTGCCAAAGGGAATCCGCCTTACTTTTAAATAAATAATTGGCAAACATTTCACTAATGACCCAAGAGCCACTACTCATTTCTTTACTCAATTGGCCAGGTGACCAACCAGAATACCCCACAAAAAAACGAATATTATGTGGTTGAATTAAATCAGAAGTAATCAAAAATTTCAATTTTTCAAAATCCCCTCCCCACCAAACACCATCGACCACTTT
>CALFWI010000116.1 GCA_937928615.1 uncultured Saprospiraceae bacterium
ACACAGGTAAATTAGCACCAAATGGGGTATATGTAGTCGTGGTCCAATATGTGAATTATGAAGATGTTAGGACGACGATAGATGGATTTGTAACTGTTTTAAGGTAATTATTAAAAACTTTATCCTATCTTGCTACTGATGAAGTTTAACTACCAAATAAAAGAAACGAACGCTTTGATTATTTTAAAAAGATTTCTTCCTTGTTTATTTTTATTATTGGGTACACAATTACAAGCTAGACACATTATTGGTGGAGAAGTAACCTATGTCTGTAGAGGAGGTGGTACGTATGACTTTACCATGCGAATTTATCGAGATTGTGCTGGAAATGGTGCTTGCTTTGATGCGCAAACGGATTGTCCAAATGGACCTCCTTCTGACGCTCATGTTACTTTTTTTAATGGGACAACTCTGCTGGATATATTATACTTAAATCCACCAACGGTAAGGTCAATTGAGCCAAATTTAAGTAACCCCTGTTTGATTGCTCCTCCTAATGTTTGTGTTGAAGAAGGAGTCTATACCTTTTCTGTACAATTGCCTAATTCTGATAATCCTATTACGCTTGCTTATCAACGTTGTTGTAGAAATGTGACGATTAACAACCTAATTAGCCCTAGAGATGTTGGGGCAACTTATGTGGCAGAAATTTTCCCTATAACTCAAGATTCTTGTAATAGTTCGCCTACCTTTAATGATTTTCCGCCTATTGTAATTTGTCAAGGAGAGGATGTTAATTTTGACCATTCTGCTTCTGACCCTGAAGGAGATTCTTTAGTCTATTCCTTTTGCACGCCTTATAATGGCGGAGGTAATAATTTTATGGGAGGCCCAACAGTAACGGAAGCACCAAATGGGGTGACACCGAATCCTGAAACACCACCACCTTATGACCCAGTTAGATTTATAGCAGGGTATAGTGTGGACAGTCCACTAAATATTGCTTCCAATAGAGATGAACCAGATATAACTATTAATCCGGAAACAGGATTGATTTCAGGGTTTCCAGGTACTACTGGACAATATGTGGTAGGGGTCTGTGTGCAAGCTTTTGCGAATGGTGTTTTGATGAATGAAGTGAGGCGGGATTTTCAATTTAATGTAGTAGCTTGTAGAAATGGTTTAGTCAGCGATGTGCAGGAGACAAAATTACTAGATAAAAATGGAGCACCCTTGTATTATATCAGGATTTGTGGAGAAGGAGATATTATTAATGAAAGTGGAGAAGCTAGATTTATCGATGACCAATTTTGGTCTTTTGATGTTCCTGGTGGACAAACGACCTCTACTAAGTGGGACCCAGATGATTTGGAATTTCCTGGTACAGGACTTTATGATGGTATCTTGGTCTTAAATCCAGGATTTACCAATTGTACGGATACTGCTTTAGTGCAAGTTGAAATATTTCCTGAAGTAACGGCAGATTTTGAATTTGATTATGATACCTGCCAAGCAGGACCCGTAAATTTCACCAACTTGTCCTTCTCTGATGCAGGACCCAATGCTTTAGAAGAATTAATTTGGCAATTAGATACTTTTGGTACTTCTGGACAATCTGATGTTTCCCTACAATTTAATGCCCCCGGTCGATATGATGTAACTTTAACCGCTAGAGATACGAATGAATGTACAGAGAGCATTGCGAAAGTCGTACCTTATTTTCCTATTCCTATGGTAATTGTTATTGCGCCGTCTGCAAGAACTGGTTGTCTACCTGCGCCCATTACTTTTGAAAATCTAACCAATCCAATTAATGAAGCATATGATATCATTTGGGATTTTGGGGATGGAAATACGGGGGAAGGGGTAAGCCCGACACATATTTATGAAGAAGTCGGTACTTTTCCGCTGAGCATTTCTGTTACTTCTCCTTTTGGTTGTCAAATAGATACTGTTTTTAGCAGTTTAATTACGACTTTGCCTAGCCCCATTGCTAACTTTTCTGCGGATGCTTCCGAAGTAAGTCGATTAAATCCTATTGTTACCTTTATGGATGAATCTACCGATGCTATTCGTTGGAATTGGTTGTTTGATGGATTTGGTCTTTCTTTTGAAGAAAACCCCGTTTATACCTTTAGAGAGAGTGGTCAAAAACAAGTTCGTTTGGTGGTAACCGCTCCTAATGGTTGTACCGATACGACCTTTTCAGAAATATTAGTTGTTCCTGATATTGCCTATAAATTACCGAATGCTTTTACCCCAAATGGTGATGGAATCAATGACCGTTTTTTTGGGGTTGGCAATGCGGAAGAGGCAGAATCTTTTTATTTATCTATTTGGAATAGATGGGGAGAATTAATTTTTGAAACCAATGATGCCAATGAAGGTTGGAATGGTCAGAAATTCAATACGGGTAAATTGGCGCCAAATGGTGTATATGTGGTTAATGTAAGTTATGTGAATTACGAAGACGTCGTGACTAAACTAAATGGTTTTGTGACGGTACTTAGATAAGTATCGATGAACTTCAGTTCACCGATGATAGCCCTTCTATAAAAGTCGAAGCAAGCGGTAAACCCTATACCGTAAACCGAATAAAGTTTATTAATTAATCTAAGTTGCGGACAATGGTTGTATGGATATATTGTTTTATTGTGACAGTGCAGTATAACCTTCAATTTGAGATTTTTTAATCCCACAAACAATATAACCCTACAACAATATAACCATTTTGAAATAGTTCAACTTTCTCCGCAACTTGAGTTAATTAAAAATATCCGAAGCCTAAATTTTTCTTTATTTAGATGAATTGCTCCCACAGAATTTTCGCTACATTTGCGGTGCTATTTTATTTTTTGCTAACCAATATCACTAAAGATGAAGCGACTTCTATTTGTATACTTCCTTATCTCTATTTTTACGCTGCAAATTACGGCCCAAGAAAGTAGAAAATTACCTATTGATACGATGGTGAAAACAAACCACACCTTAAGTGTCAAAGGCCAACAAATCAATTATACGGCAACGACTGGAACGCAACCAGTCTGGGATGAAGACGGTCAACCCATCGCTTCTTTATTTTATACTTATTATGAAAGACAAGGCATTGCTAATAATGCGACTAGGCCATTAGTTATCTCTTTTAATGGTGGCCCTGGTTCTGCCTCCGTTTGGATGCATGTTGCTTATACTGGTCCACGAATTTTGGAAATTGATGATGAAGGTTTCCCTATTCAACCTTATGGCATTCGGAAGAATCCGCACTCGATTATTGATGTGGCAGATATCGTTTTTGTCAATCCTGTTAATACAGGTTATTCTAGAATTGTAGGAGAAGATGTGGACAAAAAGAAATTTTTTGGGGTAAATGCAGATATTAAATATTTGGCGGAATGGGTCAATACTTTTGTGACTAGGAATAATAGATGGCGTTCTCCAAAATACCTCATTGGAGAAAGTTACGGTACAACTAGGGTTTCTGGATTGGCATTAGAATTACAAAATCGACAATGGATGTATTTAAATGGAGTCATTTTAGTGTCCCCAACTAGTCTAGGCGTTAAAAGAGATGGCCCTGTAGGCGTTGCCAATAGATTGCCTTATTTTACGGCAGCTGCTTGGTATCATAAAGCTTTACCACCTGAATTGCAAAAAAGAGATTTAACGGATTTATTACCAGAGGTGGAAGAATATACCGTGAATGAACTCATTCCTGCCTTAGCAAAAGGTGGATTCATTGATGTCGCTAAACGGAAAGAAGTCGCCGCTCAAATGGCAAAATATTCAGGTATTTCTGAAAAGGCAATTTTACAAAATAATTTGGATGTTGCTCCTTCTTTTTTTTGGAAAGAATTATTAAGAGAAGAAGGATACACTGTTGGTCGTTTAGATTCTCGTTATAAAGGATTGGATAGAAGCGATGCGGGGACAAGACCAGATTTTAATTCCGAATTAACTTCTTGGTTGCACTCTTTTACGCCTGCTATTAATTACTACCTTAGAAATGATTTGAAATTTAAAACAGATATCAAATATAATATGTTTGGACCTGTTCGACCTTGGGATAGAAGTGGCGATAATACTGGGGAAAATTTAAGACAAGCGATGGCTCAAAACCCTTACTTAAACGTGATGGTGCAATCTGGATATTATGATGGCGCTACCCAATATTTTGATGCAAAATATACGATGTGGCAATTAGACCCTAGTGGTAAAATGAAAGATAGGCTTAGATTTGAGGGGTATCGTAGTGGGCATATGATGTACCTAAGACAAGAAGATTTAGCTTCGGCTAATGACCATATTAGAGATTTTATTACAAAAAGTTTACCTAAAGCAGGGCAACCAGCGAAGTATTAACTTTTTTTTTATGTAGTTTTGTAAAAGGAGGCGGTTGTATAAACAATCACCTCCTTTTATTCATTAGACTTGTAATTTAAAGCGTAACAAGTTTATTACACTAAAAAAAATAGCATGTCTAAAACAGCAACAACAATTCTTGGGTTTTTACTTTTTATTATAGGCGGCCTAGCTTTAGTCTTAAGCTTAATTGGGGTACAATTGTCTTTTTTAACTTGGATAGATGCACCAAGTCAGTTACTAGGATTTGTAATTCGACTATTAATGATTTTATCAGGCATAGTGATTGTCGTATTAGCCCGAACTGACTGGCGCGAGGATGAAGAATTAGATTAATACTCAAATTCCATTTGCTCATAAGGAAACCCAAACAAGCATTTCTCTTTAATTAGATTAGCTACTTTTGAAGGCACTAATTTTTCCCATCCTTTTTCATCATCTTTAATCATTTGTAGCACTTGTTTAGAGAAAATGTGGAGTACTTCCTCTTTATAGCCTTGAATATCATGAATCTGACTACTGCCTAGTAGATGCTTATAAACAAATTTTATGCCTTCTGGAACAGGTAAATTTTGACAATTGATGACTTCTCCACTTCCTTCTTGTAAGGCGGGATAAACATAGAATTTTACATTTCTAGTGAATAACTCTCCAAAAGCAGACAATAAAGCGCCATCTTGATTTTGATAAAAGGTATTATTAATCATTTCCAATAATTCTCGAACACCTGTTACTAAACCTAATTTTGGACATTTATAATCTTTGAAATAATCAATTAATTTTTGTTGACGGGAACAATCAGAGATTACGACGGTCTGCCCTAATTCACATAATAAATCAGCTCGGTCTAAGAAATCTTTTTCATCTAAATCGCCATCAGATAATAAATTATCCATCGTAATTTCTGTTAGCAAAAAGCACTTATTCGACTCCTTACCAGCGTCCTCTCTAAACTGTTTATAAGCCGTTTTTATCATGTCCATATTCACTAAAGTAGCAGGACGAAAACTACCACGAACGACCATTAAATTTTTTCGATATAAAAACTCAGAAGGATGCACATTCTGTCCTTTTTCATTGAACATAGCAACTTCGGTTAATTTATGCTTGACCAACATCAAACTTAAATGCCGATTATCTACCTCTTCAAAGTCTGGCCCTGTCAATCGAACCATATCAATCTTAATTCGACCTCTTAAACTATCAATTAATGATTCTAGTAAAACTTCTGGCTGCTCATAGAAATTATAGCAACCGTAGACCATATTGACCCCTAAAATACCAATAGCTTGTTGTTGCAATTGATTATTTTTATCCAACATTTTTACATGGATCACCAAGTCATTTGGCGGAGCATCAGGGCGTAATTGAAAACGAATGCCCATCCAGCCATTCCCTTTAATAGTGCGACTAAAATTAATCGCTGCCACAGAATCTGCAAAGGAAAAGAAACAGGTTTCAGGCCGTTCATTGTCTAACCTAGATTCCATTAATTCATACTCATGGTCTAGCATTTTGTATACTCTCGCCTCACAAACATATCGTCCAGTATTCTCAATGCCATAAATCTTATCTGACATTACCTTATCATAAGCAGATATGGTTTTGGCAATCGTTCCTGCGGCGGCGCCTACTTGGAAAAAGTGTCGGGCTACCTCTTGACCAGCACCAATCTCAGCGAAGGAACCGTAAATCTTATCGTTTAAATTTATCTCTAATGCTTTCTGTTCTGTTTCTAATAATTGTCTTTTCATAATGAGCAACTTATCTTTGTTGTTGTTTTGGAACTTTATGGAAATAAATAAATGTTCCTTTATTAATTCTTAGCAAAAATCTAGCTAAAGTTTGAATGAACTCAGACAAAATTTTGATGATTGGATAATTAGGCCTTTCATCAGTTGGGTGTAAATTTAAGTTTATTATTTTTAGTCCACAATTGATATAAAAAAGTTTAAAATAAAAGAATGGCAGAACTGAAGTTTACGAAGCATTTATTAAAAAAAATTGAAGCGCTTTTTGAAGAAATGGGCTACACGATTCGCTATGCAAAAGGCAGTTTTAATTCTGGTTATTGTATTGTCGAAAATCAGAAAGTAGCGGTCATTAATAAGTTTTTTGATACAGAAGGTAGAGTAGGGGTTTTATTAGAAATCTTGTCTAATGTTGAAGTGGACGAAACCATCCTTACTGACAAGGCAATAAAAACCTATAAGCAAATTTCAAAGCATGGGGAAAAAGAAGGAACAGCAGTAACTGAAAAAGAAGCATAAGTAAAATCTAATCTAAAAATGAAGACAAATGTTCGAGGTTCATATAACCGTTAATGCCATTGAACAACAAGATATTCAAAATTCGGATTTAGAATTGACTATGATTTAGATTTAGCCTACTTAAAACAGTCTTTTAAAGTAGATTTTGGCTATACTAAATCGTGGGAATTAATTTTACATTTTGAACAAGTTCTATCTAGATACAAGCTGGCTGAATATGTTATTAAACATAACTCAGAAATTTGGAATAGATAGCATTTTGGAATTAACCGATGGAATTAGTTTTTAGCATTAGATAGGTAAATAAAAAAGCCAACTGTATTTTCACACAGTTGGCTTTTTTGTAACTTAAATTAGTCAGCAATTAAGCAACTTCCTTCCCTCCATCTAAAATATCCTGCCACTTTTGCAATTGCTCCCATTTTCCTTCGGCGGCCAATTGTGCTTGATCTCCCCAAGTAGTTGGGTCGTGAGCAGCGAATTTGCCACCAGCTTCGGATAAAATTTCTTTTACTCTCGCTTTATCCGTACCAGCTAATTGACCATAATTTTTAATACCTGCAGCATTTAATACTTCAGCGATTTTTGGCCCAATGCCTTCAATCTTAGTTAAATCTTGTGGTTCTTTAGATTTTTCTGCTTCCATCTTACGCAATTCTTTCTTTAAAATCTTACCAGTCGCACTCATCGGTAAAGCGTCGATAATCTCAACTTGACGAGGATATTTATAAGCTGCTAAATTACCTTTGGTGTAGGCAATTAACTCAGCTGGCGTTGCAGAAGCACCATCTGCTAAGACGACATAAGCCTTAATTTCTTCGCCCATCTTTGGGTCAGGAATACCTGTAACCGCTACTAAAGAAACCGCTTCGTGCTTAATCATCACTTCTTCTACTTCTCTAGGATAGACATTTAAACCACCTCGGATAATCATATCTTTGGTACGGTCTACGATGTAATACCGTCCTTTATCATCTTTTACGGCAACGTCACCAGAATGCAACCAACCATCAGTAATCGTCTTTGCATTGGCCTCTGGACGCTTGTAATAGCCTTTCATTACATTATGTCCTCTATACCATAATTCTCCTTTCTCACCAGTTGGCACTTCATTTCCATCATCATCTACTAATTTAACTTCTACG
>CALFWI010000117.1 GCA_937928615.1 uncultured Saprospiraceae bacterium
CTGTGTTGATGTCTGTAGTCGAGCCCAATGAGTTGAAAGTATTCAATCAGACCTTTTGGGGCGATTTGCACACAGCAGATTATTTGACTGATTTTAAAATGCCCGTATTGGATTTGGCGACTGCCAAAGGAGGGTTGGTAGCCATCGGTCGAGGTGGAGGGAATCAAACCAATTCTATTCGACTGAAAAGTAAAGCGGGCAAAATCTACCAATTGCGTTCCATCAAAAAGGTAACGGAGCGTTTTCCCAGTATTGTCCGAAAAACGTTTGTCAATAATTTAGCTTTGCAGCAATTGACAGCGGGACATCCGTTTAGTGCCATAGTTGTAGGGCCAATGGCAACGGCGATTGATGTTTTTCATACCAATCCCAAAATTGTTTACGTACCACAACAACCCAATTTGGGCATTTATAACGATTTGGGAGACGATGTTTATTTGTTCGAAGAACGAGGATCAGGGGATTGGAGTGATTTAGCTAGTTTTGGTCATCCACAAAAATTGGTGAATACGGAGAAGGTTATCAATGGTCGGTTGAAAAATCATAAAACAATTATTGACCAACCACAGGTACTGCGCAGTCGTTTGTTCGATATGTTGATTGGTGATTGGGACCGACATTCTGACCAATGGCGTTGGGCAGCTTTTTTGGAAGGTGAGCAAACCATTTATAAACCAATTCCTAGAGACCGTGACCAAGCCTACGCTAAATTTGATGGTATTGCCAATGCTTTGGCCAACTATACTGTTCCTTTTACCCGCGCAGCCGATAAATTTAACGGAGACATCAGCCAAAGAGAAACAACTTGGCTCAATTATCAAGCCCGTAATTTTGACCGCTTTTTTCTAAATGAAATGAACCTCGCAGATTGGGAACGGGAGGCGAAATTTATCCAAGCCAATCTTACGGACGATATTATTGAAGATGCTATCCGACAATTACCATTATTTGCTTTTAAAAAAGAAGGCAAAACGTATATCGAATGGACTAAATCCCGAAGAGACGACTTGCTAAATACAGCCCGACGATACTACGCCATTTTGAATAAGGAGATAGAAATATTAGGCACCAACAAAGATAATTTATTCGTTATCAACCGCTTAAATGATTGGCAAACGAAGGTTAGTATTTACGAATATCACCAAAAGAAAACCGAAAAGCGATTGCTCTATGAAAGAATTATCGACAATAATGTGACCAATGAAATTCAACTTTATGGCATTGATGGAGAGGATACCTTTGAAGTTGTGGGAACCGTTAAAAAAAGCCCTTTAGTTCGCTTGATTGGAGGTAATGGCACGGATATGTATGAGGATAAATCGAGTGTGGCAGGGCTAAAAAAGAGGACAAAAATTTATGATAATTCAGTTGAGCAAAGTGTCCTAGCAATCAGGAAAGAAACTAAAGACAAGCGGTCCAATCGAACCGAGCAAAATACCTTTGACTATTTGGATTATCATTATAATTATGCCATACCGATTCCGTTAATTGGGTCAAATCCAGATGATGGTCTCTTTTTCCAGATGAATACGACATGGAACACTTTTACCTTCAAACGACATCAAATTCACCAGTTTAATGGGAGCTATGCGCTTAGTTCTGGCGCGTTTAGTTTTGGCTACGAGGCGGATTATATTGATATGTTTGACAAGTGGGATACTGCGCTTAAAATCACCGCAGAAGTGCCAAGATTTGTGGCTAATTTTCATGGATTGGGCAACGAAACCGAAAGAAATATAGATGCGCTCGGCAGAGATTATTATCGAATTAGAAGGAGATTGTTCGGCATTTATCCTTCCTTCAAAAAGCGAGGGGCGGTAGGGAGTATTTTCTCCATTGGACCAACTTTGGAGTCCATTAAAATAGAGGAAATGGACGACCGCATTACGGGTACTTCTGATGGCGCTTTTCATCAAGCCGTATTTAGTCAACGCTATTTTACGGGTACCAATACTTCTTTTAGTTTTTTCAACGCTGACCATGCGACGATACCAACACAGGGCATAGGCTTTACATTAAGCGCCAATTGGCGAGCTAATTTAGAAAATCTAGACAGACAATTACTGCACTTAAATACTGAATTGAAACTGTATAATCGACTAGGGGTAAGTGACTTTTTAGTCGTAGCCAATCGTTTCCAGTTTGGTCACCTAATCGGTAAATACGACTTTTTTCAAGCTATCAATCTCGGTGGTCGAGAGAGTTTAAGAGGATTTGCCCAAGAGCGATTTTCTGGTAGAACCGCCTTTGCTCATACCATTGATTTACGCATCAAGATTTTCGATTCGAAAAATAATACGCTCCCCATTTCTGGTGGAATCACTCCTGGATTTGACTACGGCAGGGTATGGATAGACGACGAGTCCTCCGATAAATGGCATACGAGTTATGGGGGCACTATATGGTTCGCTCCATTGGATTATATCGCCCTTTCGGCAGGAATGTATTTTTCTGGGGAAGAGAACCGATTAGTCGTGAAAGCTGGGTTGCAGTTTTAGATTATGTAGAACAAAAAATTGACGTTCATTATACCAAGAGGAGCAGTAACATTTTAGGACGTTTAGCGCATTAAGCAATAATGTCCTAAAACGCTGTTCCTTTTTTAAAAACAAGTATTATGACTATTAACTTCAAGAACACGGTTGAAAAACTGCTTCCATTTGGAGCAGCAGGCGTTTTATTCGCTTTGATTTATCACGGATTATTTTACCCGCATAATCTTATTGCTTTTATACAGTCAGGCATTATTGGTTTACTATTAGGCATCACTACTGGTATTTTTGAAGAATATCTATTAAAAGATTTTTTTCGCCAGAGGCCCTTTACCAATGCCCTTTTACTTCGAACAGTTTTATATGCCGTTATCGCTAGTATCGCCTTGATGATTGTACTGACCATCGTTCCTTTTTTGCTAGGCAAATGTCCCTATAAAACGTGTTTCATGGCTTATTTTTGGGACTCTACCTTTCTACGGGATTTAGTATTTTCGATGCTAATCATTTTTTTAACCACCTTAAATGTGCAAGTTTTTTTATTAATCGGTTCACAAAATATGCGTCGGTTACTAACTGGGCAATTTCACCAACCAAGAGAAATAAATGCTACTTTTTTGTTTGCAGATATTAGAGGGTCAACCACGCTAGCAGAGCAGTTGGGGCATTGGCAATTTAGCAATTTATTAAGTGAT
>CALFWI010000118.1 GCA_937928615.1 uncultured Saprospiraceae bacterium
CGATTGATGCGAGTACTGCGGAAGCCACTTATGTAGGTAGTATTTTACCTGCTCAAGATGTAGAAGCCTGTGTTTGTAATTTTGGTAATTTTATCGATTTACAAATTGGAGATAAGGTTTGGGCAGATATAAATGCTGACGGTATTCAAGATATTGGAGAACCGGGGGTAAAAGATGTTACGGTTAATCTCTTGAATGAAAATGGGACGCCTTATTTAGATGCGACTAATACTCCTGTTACTTCAAATACAGATATTTATGGCATTTATAATTTTGGCGGATTAAGCCCAGGTAATTACCTAGTAGAATTTGAACTGCCTACAGGAACTTCTTTTTCTAATAAAGATATAGGCGGGGATGATACAAAGGATAGTGATGCAGATGCAGTAACTGGTCGAACTGGAATTATAACACTTTCAGGAAGTATTAATAATAGGGATGCGGATGCAGGCATACTAAATGCAAATGTCGTAGTGAGAGACTGTGACGACGCAGGAGAATTATTTGTTGTGGATGAATTAGGAGGAGCTATCTTAAGATTTAACTCAACTACGGGGACTTTAATAGATACTTTTATTACTGGATTGAGTACTCCTAAAGAAATGATCGTTGGAGCGGACAATTATTTATATGTAAGCGATGCTGGACTAAATGAAGTACGGAGATATAGTTTAATTACAGGTGCATTGATTGATGTTTTAGCTAGAAACCTAAAAGCACCTAATGGAATGACATTTGATGCTAATGGAATGCTATACGTCAATAATAAGAGTATGGATGAAGTTCTGAAAATAGATCCTTCTAATGGTACAATAGCTGTTTTTGTTACAGAACAATCAGGGGGATTAGATAGTAATAACGGAGGAATAGAATTTGGTCCAGATGGAAACTTATATGTCGCTAGTAGAACCACAGATGAAGTTTTAAGATTTAACGGCACAACAGGTGCATTTATTGATGTCTTTGTATCGGCAGGAAGTGGTACTTTAAATGGGCCAGATGATCTTGCTTTTGGAGCGGATGGCAGACTATATGTCGTCAGTAGTTATTCTGACCAAGTGAAACGTTATAATGGTACGACAGGTGCATATATTGATGATTTTGTAACTTATCGAAGTGGCGGGCTAAGAGCACCTAGAAGTTTAACCTTTGGGACAGATAATAATATTTATGTAAGCGGACAAACTTCTCCAGATGGCGTTTATCGCTATAATGAGCTTACGGGAGCATTTGTAGATTTATTTGCTACAGGGTTAGCAGACCCTAGAGGAATGTTGTTTGCACCTGTCCCAAATTGTGATGATTGTTGTGCTCAAATCAATTATGCCAATAACAGTTTAGAAAATGGTGATTTTTCTAGTTTTACTTCCAATTCAAACCCTAATGGAACAGCTACGTTAACTACTTTTGGTGTTTCTGATGCGGTAGAATGGAATCCTTCGGGAGGTTTTGGCACAAACGGTAGCCCTATTACTGATTTTGGCGCAAATCCGGGCTACTGGATAGACGCTAGTACGAATGGTGGTGCTGGTTCCTTAGATGGGAATCGTTTTTATTGGTTAGAACCAAGGAATAGTGCAGGTGGTAGCGATTGCCTAGGAGCAGTTTCTGGAGGAGACTTACTAGGAAGTTTTTGCCAAGGAAGCACCGTAGAAATTTGTGGTTATGTAGCGGCTTATGACCCCAATAATATTAATAGTGGAACGGTTAATACTGATTTTATTTTTGAAATTTATACGAATAATGGAAATGATCCTGCTGATTTTGTAATGACACCTACAGGAACTACTTCAATTAATGATAATGGGGGCAATAACGAAAGTTTTACACTCCCCTTACCAGCCTCCACTACTATTTTAGATATAACTGGTGCCTCTTTTACAGGCGCTAATGGACAGGTGGCAGATTGGCGAACACTAAATTGGCAATCGATTTGTTTTCAAGTGACCTTAAAGGAAGATCAAAGTAATTATAGTTCTATTGTCTTTAGTATGGCAGATGGGAGTGATGGAATGGCAATAGATAATTTATCTATTAGAGATGTTTCTACTCCAGATGCTGGAAGAGATACCACCTTATATAATTGCTCCGAAACAATTGATTTGAATAATGCCCAAAGTGGAGAAGTGTGGTCTAAAGTATCAGAACCAATTGGGGCAACTGCCTCAATTGATGCCAATACAGGAATTGTAACAGGTTTAACAGAGAATGGCGAATATAAATTTTTGTTAGCTAAGACGACTCTTGCTATTTGCCAGGATACAATTCGAGTATTAGTAGATTGCAAGAGCGAAATTTGCGATAACAATATAGATGATGATGGTGATGGACTATCCGATTGTGCAGACCCAGATTGTGGACGACCTACAGTCATAGATATTGTAGTAACAGAGCCTAATAATTGCCCAGATTTTGATAATGGACAAATTATTATTAATGCTACAGGAGATAATTTAGAATACAGTATTAATATCTCAGAAGCTTATCAGAATTCTAATGTGTTTTCTAATCTTTCTGCTGGTACTTATGTAATTAGGGTTCGCAATAGTGTGACTGGGTGTGTGCAATTATATTCAATGGGTAGTAAACCTACTACTCAGCTTGATAATGATATATGTAGTGAAATTTGTAATAATGATATTGATGATGATGGAGATGGATTGACGGACTGTGAAGACCCAGATTGTCAAGTTGCTAATATTACTAACTTATCCTTCTCTAATTGTGTACTTGTAGGCAATGATTTTCAATCGACCTTATCTGTTGAAGTAGAATGGTCGAATCCACCTGCTGGAGAAAACCTTATTGTTGGGGCAAATAATACAACTCAAACAATTGATATAGTCGGTGGGGCAACTTCTCCAGCAATTGTTGAATTCACAATTACTGCGGATAATAGCCAAAACAATCCAATAACCATTGATTATTCTGGTGGTAGTGGATGCTCATTGAATGCTACTTATAATGCACCTGCGCCATGTCCTGATCCAACGGATAGAAATGCTCCATGTGATAATAGTAGCGGACATGTTGGAGGGATTGTCTTTGAAGATTTAAATAGTGATGGAGTGCAAGATAGTGGAGAGCCTGGCTTGGCAGGTATTTTAGTAACAGCGACAGATAGTACAGGGTCAACAGTTGGTCAGACTATCACTAATAATATTGGTGTTTTTCAATTTGAAACTTTAACAAATGGGATAAAAGTAAGATTAGAATTTACTGCAATTCCTTCAGGAATGTACCCTACTAATGCCGCTATTTTTAAAGGAACAACAGTACAATTTGAACAAGTGCCAAGTTGCGATGCGGCATTGGGATTAATTGACCCTACGGAGAATCCATGTGATGTTATCCTCAATGGATCGCTTTTAAATGGTTATGCTTTAGTCAGTACTTTACCTGGCGCAGATAATATTACCCTAGCAGTTAAAGATCTTACTCAATTGGGAACGCTTTGGCAAACGGCGGGAAATAGAAATACCAATCAAGCAGGAAGTGTCAGTACCTTTAAAACTTGGACTACCGCTGACTTTGAAGGTGCTGCTATTTTTTCTACTACAATTGACCCCAAAAAAGAGACTATTTATGCCATTGCCTCTCCGTTACATGGATCAGCTGAAAATACAGAAAGTATACTTTTTGAAACAGCTATAGCACCTAAAGTATTTAAAATTGACGCAGAAACAGGTGCAGTGTCCAGAATTGCTGAATTGTCAGGAACATTAGGTTTGGGATATATTGATTTTGATGCGGTTCATGAACAGTTGTTCGTAACGAATATGGATGATGGGAAAATCTATCGTTTAAATACAGATGGAACAATCCTAAGTAGTTTTGACCCTTTGTCTGCGGATGATGGAATTACTGGTCAACTACCTACACTAGGAGATAGAGTGATGGGAGTGGCTTTTAATCCAATTAATAAACGAGTCTATTACAGTGTGTGGGCAAATCATTATGATAGAACAAATGTTTCAACTAATGTAAATGCTACCTTTAATACGATTCGCTCAATTGCTTTGGATGCTAATGGTGCTTTTATTCCTGCATCTGACCAACTAGAAATAACAATGCCTTATGGCGCTAGTGGTTTTAATCTAACAACACCAGTTGGAGATATTGAATTTAATCGGGCAGGTGATAAAGTTTTATTAGCAGAAATTCCGTTAGGAGAAAATACCGCAACGAACCAAATAACTACGGCGTCCTATATCGGTGTATTACGAGAATATCAACTAACTTCAGGAACTTGGACGATGGAAACGGTTTATGGTAGTAATAATGAGAGTAAGTATGATATGGGGAATCAAACTTTCTATAAAGGGAGAAATAGTCGAGGTGGTGCGGCATGGGCTTATGGAAGTATAACCGATAATACTATTAATGGGGATGATTCTTATATTGTCGCAACAGGAGATGCCCTACATATTACGGCTATAGAAGGAGATAATATTTTTGGCCTACAATTTATGCCATCTACTGGAGCAAATATAGCAAATAGTATCCTGATAGATTTAGATAATGACCTTACTAATGAAAATTTATATGCTTATGGAGATATTGATGTTTATAAGGACTATTGTGCGAATTTATCTTTAGAAATAGGAAATTATGTCTGGTTAGATGAAGATGAAGACGGCGTGCAAGACCCGAATGAATTCGGAATGGAAGGTATCAATGTAACGCTTTACAATGCTGCTGGAGATTCCTTAACTACAGTAGTAACTAATGCAGATGGGGAGTATTACTTTAGTGATATAAACCATGGATTAATGCCGAATACCACTTACTATATAGTTATTGGAAGAGGCGGACAATTTGATATTACTTTAGGGGTATTAAATGAAGTGAATAATTTAACGACGCTTGATTTAGGAGCAGGTAATTATGCTGACTTAAATGATTCTGATGGTAGAATTGCCACCATTGCAAATGGGCAACCAGCAATTATAGAAAACTATCCTTTCATTGAGGTACAAACTGGGACCGTAGGACAAAATGATTATAGCTTAGATTTTGGGTTTAGACAAGTCTGTAGTGCTGCTTTTGTTGTGAACGATTCACTTGTTTTGTGTCCTAGAACTGACTATGAAGGAAGTGTTGCTGTTAATGATAAAAATTATTCAGATAAAAATTTTAGTGCCATTACTCAACCAACTAGTGGAACGGTAACGATGAATTCAGATGGTACATTTATGTATACGAATACAACTAGTACTTGTGAAACTGATGAATTTAGGTATCAAGTTTGTGACGAGACAAATGTTTGTTGTGTAACTGCTGTTGTTCATTTAAACTTTAATGATACAACTAAACCTACACTGGCAAACGTGCCCGAAAATGATACCATTAGTTGTGATGAATTGATTCCACTTCCTCCTCAGATTTTTGCTAGAGATAACTGTCCTAGAATTTCATTGAATGTGCAAGAGGAAAGCACACAAGGAGAAGATGGTTGTTCTTTGTATGATTATACGATTACTCGGACTTGGACGGTTACCGATCAGTGTGGTAATTCAACTTCGGCTGCTCAAATTGTAGAGGTGCAAGATATTGTAGCGCCGGATATTTATAGGATTTATAACTTACCGAATGGTAAAAAGATGGTAGCGGGGGTGATGGAATTAGTTGGAGAAAATTGGAAAACAATCAACCTACCGATTGATTTTGATACGAAACCTGTCATTTTGCATCAAGTAGTGACAAGTGACGCTAATATCCCTGTAGTTTCCCAGATTCAAAATGTATCTGTGTCTCAATTTGAATTAAGGATAAAGTCGGAAGAAGCACATTCAACAAAATTGACTAGAAAAAGTATTGCTTGGATTGCAGTAGAAGCAGGGGCTCAATTGACGGATTACCAATTAGATGTAAATACGCTTTTAGTATCTGAAACACCTCAAGCAGTTAATTTTCAAAATGCTTTTGCTGCTGTACCTGCTTTATTTGTAAGTAGCCAAACGACAGATGAACAAGACCCTTTTACAATCCGACAGGATGGGGTAACTGCTACTGGAGCAACTTTAAATTTGCAAGAAGAAGCATCTAATGATGTGGAAGTGGTTCATACAGATGAGCATATAGGATATTTAGCAATAGAAAAATTGGGAAGCCTTAGGGAAGCAAAAGGTGTTTTAATTGGAGAAGTTGGTACCGTTACGATTAATTCAAATTGGGCGACCATTAATTTAAATCATACCTATAGTAACCCCGTTATTATTGCCAATAGTTTATCTAATATAGATGGAGAGGCGGCGACAGTTAGTATCAGAAATGTAGGACCGAACCAATTCGAAATGAGTGTTAACGAATGGGCTTACTTAAATGGTACGCATAGTAATGAAACGATTTCTTATATTGTCATTGAAGGCAGTATTCCATTAGAATCGCCAGACTATTGTGATACTGGAACAGATAGCCTGGATGTAAGTGTTGATTTTAAAGCGGTAGATAATTGTGATGTGAGTGTGGTGATTAATTATGTAGAGAAAGATACTTTTATTGGTGCGACTAAAGTTATTACTCGAACTTGGTCAGCCGAAGATGAGTGTGGTAATGCAACTGCTTATTCGCAAGAAATCTCTTGTGAAGGAGTCTCGCTTCAAATAAAATCAATTTTGCAAGGGGCTATGTTAAGCAATGATGGAGATGGATTAATGAGGGATGATTTGCGAAGAAAAAATCTATTGCCTATGGAAGAACCTTACACTGAAATTAATCGCTTTCAACATGTTGCAAGTGGTGGTGGTGAAGTTATAACTGATGCTACTATACTCGCTGATAACGGAGCTAATAGCATTGTAGATTGGGTTTTTCTAGAATTAAGAGCTGCAAATGATGTAGATAATGTGATAGCTACTAAATCCGCTTTAATCCAACGAGATGGGGATGTTGTGACGATTCAAGGAGATACAATAATTCATTTTACAAATACTAGAGTAGGGGATTATTATGTCGCCGTTCGACATAGGAATCACTTAGGGATTATTAGCTTAAATACGTTTACTTTTTCTCCTAGCGAAGTGCCAATGGTAGATTTTACGTTTACTTTCACTCCTGTAGTAGGGGATCATTCAAGTGTAGAAGTGGATAACTTAGAATCGTTATGGTCGGGAGATTTAAATAATGATGGTAAAGTCATTTATCAAGGCCCTAATAATGATATATTTTTCATGTTTTTGCACGTACTAAAAGATGAAGGAAATCAAGACTTTTTACCAAATTATATTAGTCGAGCTTATACGAATGATGATTTTAATTTAGATGGTTCCGTTATTTATCAAGGCCCTAATAATGATCGAGCTAACTTATTATTTAATACGATTCTAAAACACCCAGATAACCCTAATAAATTTTCTAATTTTATTATTTATTCTGGAGGTAATTAAGTGGGATAAGCAACTTAGTTGACTTATAATTTTATTAAAATATAAGAATAAAATAAATCCTTGGTTTTCAATGTGAAACCAGGGATTTCTTTTTAAATCTGCTTAAAAATTAGTACTTTCGGTAAACCTAATTGATTTTTGATGAACCAATAAACAAAAACTATGAGAGAGGACTTCCTACACTACCTGTGGCGAACTAAGCGTTTTCACTTAGATAATTTAGTCTCTACCGAAGGTGAATCTTTACAAATAATTCATTTTGGTCGACATAATCACCATGCTGGACCTGATTTTTTAGAAGCAAAAATCCAAGTTGGTGAAACTTTATGGGCTGGCAATGTAGAAATACATGTAAATGCTTCAGAATGGATAGCTCATAAACATCAAGAAGATAGTGCTTATGATAATGTCATTTTGCATGTGGTATTAGAAGAAGACCAACCTATTTATAGAAGTACAGGCGAACGTATTCCTTGTTTAGAGTTACGTAAAAGAATCCCTCCTAAAATTATTAAGACCTATCAAAAAATAGTCCATAACGAATATTGGGTTCCTTGCCAGCATCATTTTTACTCCGTGCCAACTATTACAAAGAATTTATGGTTGGACAGATTATTAGTAGAACGATTAGAACAAAAAACAATCCCTATTGCCGAACGTTTGGTCGCTAGTCATAATGCTTGGGAATCGGTTTTTTATGAATTATTAGCTAGAAATTTTGGCGTAAAAATTAATGCAGAGCCTTTTGAATTATTAGCGCAATCGACCCCTTTAAACTTATTTGCTAAGCATAAAAATAATCTCTTTCAAATAGAGGCTTTGCTTTTTGGTCAAGCAGGCTTATTAGCAGGAGACTTTGCCGATGATTACCCAAAAGCATTACAAAAGGAATATCAGTTTTTACAGAAAAAATATAATTTACAACCTCTCAAAAAAGAAAGTTGGCGATTTATGCGCCTTCGACCAGCCAATTTTCCATCTATCCGTATTGCCCAATTTGCCACTTTAATTTACCAATCAACGCATCTCTTTTCAAAAGTATTAGAAGCAGAGAGTATCAAGGCAATTGAAAAGTTATTCAAAGTTTCCCTTTCTGAATATTGGTTAAATCATTACGTGTTTGATAAGTCCTCTGCGGAAAGAAAGAAAAGATTAGGTAAAAGCACCATTCATTTATTAATCATCAATACCATCGTTCCTTTTCTGTTTTTATATGGTACACATAAATCCATAGATGCCTATCGAGATAAGGCTTTGCGTTTTTTAGAAGCCTTAGCACCAGAAAAAAATAGTATCATCGAACAATGGAAAATTTTAGGACTTGAACCTGATTCAGCTTATCAAACGCAAGCTTTATTACAATTAAAAAATGAATATTGTATAAAAAAACGATGTTTAGCATGTGCCATCGGTAATAGTATTTTAAAATAAATTTGTTGATGAGAAATTCAGATTCCGATTTTTTATGGATACATTTATTAGTAAGTGGAGTATTTTTGGTAATAGGATTGCATATTTGGATTAATCCACCTAAAGACATGGATATTCCTACCGGTTTAAACCTACCAATTTCTATTAACCCCAAATTGAATATAGACGTATGGACAGAATTTCATAGATATGCTGGTAAAATAATGTCTATCGTTAGCTTAATACCACTAGTATTAGGTGTTTGTTTAAACCTAATACTTCCAATTGAGCAATTGTCAAGTACGAAATTAACGGGATTAAATCTGGCTTTACTATTAGTGACGTCGTATTTTATCGTAATAACGACCATGATTATGATGGAAACACACATGACAAAGACTTTCGATAAAAAAGGTAATCGAAAGGAAAATGACCTAAATTCTTAGTTTACCCATTGTAATAAACGTAATACTTCTTCGCTTTTATTACAAAATAATCAATCATTCAAGGCAATTCCTACCATTATTCCTTACTTTTGCGCCTTAATTTTTTAATCTTCGATTAGCGAAGTGTTTGACAGCGTAAAACTAAATTGATTGTACACACCTAACCACAATCACAACTCACTAATCATTAATCAATCATAAAAAATGGATTTTAACATAGCGGTATTGGCTGGCGACGGAATCGGGCCAGAAGTAGTAGACCAAGCATTAAAAGTATTAAATTCAGTAAGCCAAAGATTTGGACATACTTTTAATTATACACCTGCACTTGTAGGTGCAA
>CALFWI010000119.1 GCA_937928615.1 uncultured Saprospiraceae bacterium
CCTAAGTACAATTTTTATGCTGCTTCTTTTCTATTTAACAATCCGTTTTTCTCTCTTTCTAAAATATTAAGGGTAATTGCTAACATAGTATCTATTTTATGGCATGCAAAGATTATATAGGATATATACGCTTTTAATACGCTACCCTTACAAAAAATATTTTCACTAAAGTAAGTAAATGAATAAATATTGGCTCAAATTGGAGGCGAATAATCTAATTTGGAAACTATTGCCTCCTATTTAATCAACTTGTCCTAGTTTACTTCGACTTTTGGGTAAATATTTTTTGGATTTTATCATTTAGTCATTTTAGTTATTTAAAAAATAAGATAAAGTACGCTTTTAATATGTTGAACAATAGTTGACACTATCTAGTCGATAGTTATCAAGCCAATACACTCTTTTCATTTTTTAAGAAATGCTAATTTTTTACTCATCTGGACGTGGAGATAGTAGTAAACCTATGCCTATTATTTATGGTGGTTTATTGCATTTCACTCCAAAAAACAAAACTATCAAAATGAGAAATTTCTTTTTACGAGAAATAGGAATACTTTTATTAGTGTGCCTATTCTTTAGTTGTGGTCGAGAAGGAGGGGTTGAATCCTTTGAGGTCCAAGCTAATTTACCCGCTTCTAGTCGAACAAATAATTTGGATGCTGAATTAAATAGTTTATTAGAAGCTCAATCGGAGGGACAAGGGAAAAGTTTTTTTCAATTTCCCGAAAGTAATGATTTTAGTAACATTCCTCAAGACCCACTTAATCCACTTACCCCAGAGAAAGTCGCATTGGGTAAAATGCTTTACCACGAAACAGGTTTAGCTATTAATCCGAAGCATGGAGGAACTACGGGGACTTTTTCTTGTGCTTCTTGTCATTTTGCAGAGGCAGGATTTCAAGCTGATCGAGCCCAAGGTCTTAGTGAAGGAGGAATGGGATCAGGCATGAATGGCTTTCAAAGAAATAGGAATCCTTTTGTCCCTGAAGCAATGTTGGATGTCCAACCTGTTCGTTCGCCCGCGACTTTGAATGTTGCCTATCAAAAAAATATGTTGTGGAATGGACAATTTGGGGCTACGGGGGAAAATATTGGGACAGAAGATAAATGGAAAGTAGGAACGCCAATTGCCACTAATCATTTGGGAGTAGAAGGTGTTGAAGTACAAGCTATTGCTGGTTTGGGAGTTCATCGACTAGGAATTAATGAAAAAATGGCTAAAAAGCATGGATATGATGCTATGTTAAAGAAGGCTTTTCCTGATGTTGCTGAAAAGGATTTGTATAATAATGAAAAGATAGGATTAGCTATTGCTGCTTATGAACGAACGTTACTCGCCAATAAAGCTCCCTTTCAAGCTTGGCTAAAAGGACGAGATGGGGCGATGACAGAAAGTCAAAAATTAGGAGCGATTGCTTTTTTTGGAAAGGCAGGTTGTGTAGATTGCCATACTGGACCAGCATTGAATAAAATGGAATTTCATGCTATTGGAATGAAAGATTTATTTGAAAATGAAGAAGAAATTTTTCTTACTAAACCTACAGATGGCGCTCATTTAGGGCGAGGTGGATTTACAGGAAAGGCAGAAGACAACTATAAATTTAAAGTTCCTCAGTTATACAATCTAAAAGATTCTCCTTTTTATGGACATGGGAGTAGTATGCGTTACATCTATCATGTTGTTCAGTATAAAAATAAGGGTATACCCGAAAATGAAAGGGTGCCTAGAGAACAATTGGCAAGCGAATTTAAGCCTTTAGGTTTAACAAATGACGAGGTGAACAATATTGCAGATTTTATAGAGAATGCTTTACACGACCCTGCTTTAAAACGGTACGTACCAACCTCCGTATTGTCAGGTCAGTGTTTTCCATTTAATGATGCTCGCGCTAAAAGAGAAATGGAGTGCGATGATTAGTAGAGAAGAGATTAAATCAATTAAAATCATTTGAGCGCATTACCTTTTAGTAGAGTTTTAATAGGCAAGTGTTATTTAATTGCTGATTACTAGTGGCTCAAGTCATAAACCCTCCGAAAAAATCGGAGACAGGTTAAATCGGTATCTTTTTCATTTTAAAGCTACCCATCCGCAAACGGTTCACAGGCGGTGTTTATTCATTTTGCTTAACGAAAAAATACACTCGATTAAATTATCAATTACTTATGATTTGAACCATTAGTTGCTAGATGAGACAACTAGTAATCAATATTATTTCTGTTATTAAATATATTGCCTTTGGCATATCTATTTTCCACTAATTTGTAATGTACTCAAATCGTTTTACAGTGTTGCTGTAGCATAATTTAGCTATTATAACTTAAGTTGCGGACACGTTGGATTGTTATATTGTTACAGTGCTAGATGGGCTTTAATTCGAGGTTTTAGCCCTATTAGCAATATAACTATTTCAGCGTCTCCGCAACTTAGTAAATACTCATTGGGCAAAGGCGGCTTTTAAAGATTACATACTCATTTTGATTCCATCCTCGAAGAAGGCGCTTTCCGCCAAGGCAGCTTGGGCAAATATGTCTTGATGTATACATTGACAAAGCAGTAAATAAAGTAAAAACATATATGCTAATTTTTAGGCAAATTGGAACTTGTTGAATGAATCCAACAATTTCACTAAAGTTCCAAACAAAATTTACCTCGTCTTTTCCCCCACAAAACTATTTTCCTTATACTTAAACAAGACATTAAAAGTAGTCAAACTACCATAAATTCGAGTAATGTATTGTTGCATATTAACCTTCTCCTCATCACTCATTTTTTTGCTAGCATTGATGCGTTGTTCCATGACTCTTATTCTATCTCTTACCATTACAATCTTGTGAAAGAAGGTTTCGATAGGAATTTCTTTAGCTAGCAAATCTGGATCATCTGGTTTTAAAATCATCGTACCTCCTTTCCATCTGTCTCCTAAAGGAACAATGGTACTTATATCTGACCAATTTTTTAAAATTTTCATCAAAGACTTTTCTGCTTCTGTATAAGTAACACTTGATTCAGCAGGAATGGCAGCAATAACTTCCCATTTATCATAATCCTTCCCAACTAATTTAATACCATAGGTTTGAAAACAAACATCATAAGCAGCAACATTTAATCGAATAATGACGCCAAATCCAAAAGCTGGATGTTTAACTCTAGAACCGACTCCTAGTACTTCACTCATTTTTCCCAATTTATATAAATAAAAAAATTAATATGTTTTGCCAATAATTACGAACATGCATTTCAATTGTTGCGTTAAACCGTTTGCACCTTTGAAACTTTGATACCTTTAAACTTCCCGTTCATGCTACTAGAAAAAACGGTCCAAAAAAGAGCTTTAACTTTCCTAGAGAGGTATTATAATAATCGTTTGATGCGCAGGAAAATATTTGTTGCGGCTGAAGTTCGTACTAAAAAAACTTTTGGTGGCAAAAGAGCGGATGGCCTTTTGGCTTTTCAAGGAAGATTGACTGGTAAACCTTATGTCGTTTCAATGGAAGCTAAATCTATTAAAACACTACCTGCTCTAAAACCTTATCAAGATATGAAACGATGGTGGTATAATACACTCAGATTTACTTTGTTTTTAGGAATGGGCAGTGGCTTATTTTATATGGTCGGACAAGCGCAAACTCAATTGACTTTTTTTGCGCCTATTATTTGGTGTTTATCGGCTGGAGTGGCTTTTGGCCTATTAACTTGGCGAAGTTATCGACATAAAACGGTTGATGTGATTACGCAATTGAAACAGTATCCTGCTAATGAACAATGGTTGGCTTTTTCTAAAGACGCTTTTAAAGCTTTGACCGAAGAGAAGCGAAAAACGTTGCAAAAGATATGTCAGTATAGAGGGATTGGTTTATTATTAATTGGCACGAATGCTAATACGGAAGTATTGTCCAAACCTAAACAACGATGGTATTGGTTTTGGGATGTTCGTGGGAATTTTCAATGGATTAGTGATTATTTGATTTATTATAGTAAAGAACAGGAGATTCGGAAGGCTATTTGAGGATTTTTTGTAGTGCTAAGTTGAACACAGATAGTTCATCATGAGGATATTTTTATCACGGATATAGGCATCACGGATAATGAGGATGTTTTTTATAGATTTGTTGCAAAAAGAAGAAATATAATTTTGTTAAGGGACTGTTCAGTTAACTGTGTTTGCACAAAATTTCAGGTTTTAAAATGAAAGGCTTAACTGCCTACTGTTATACCGTCAATACCGTATATCTTCTGCCCGTTCTCCAACATAAAAGCTAAATAACCAACCAACTCGAAATCCTAATAATACATCAAATCTGCTAGTGTCATCTTTACTTTGGGTGGCAAAATTAATGCTTCTTCTATTTTTTGTAAATGCTTCGGTTAATTCTACACCAGCAAAGAAATTAATGCCTGTCTTTCGATTCAATTGTTGATAACCGATAAATTGTTCAAAGGCTAATCCATTGCTTAACTGGTCATAGCCTTTGATGAATTCACCTTTGAGCTGGTCTGCTGTGTTTGTTTCATCTTGAATTCGTACTTTATGTTGTAGTAAACCTGCACCAAATGTTAATCGAATCCCCGCTCGTTTATTCTTATTGGATAAAGTAAATAACTTCCCTATATGGCCACCTGCATAAAGGCCTCGTTCTCTTAGAAGCACTTCTGCATAGGTCGCTTGACCTGCCCCAACGCTACCCAGTATAAAACCATCTGAATCTCGGAGACTAATCAACACATCTTCTTTGACTGTATTGCCAAATAGATTATTCCCTTTTAGCCCAAAAATGAAATTCTTTTTTTCTGTAATAAAGTCTAAGCCTCCACCAAGACTAAAATTATTACCAAACCTTTTACTTAAATCTCCTCCTGGTAAATGGATGCCATAAGTCATGTTCAATGTAACGACATTATAGGTATTAATGGAATTTCTTTGCGTAAAACAGATAGTACTCCAAAGACAACAACTTAATAACAAGGAATATTTTTTTATCAATTTAACTTTCATATAATAAATAAAGACTTGATTTTAATAGGTAATAAATAATTGTTTTTTGTTAAATTAATTACAAATTTAATCAATCAAAAAGACTTGTGTATGGACATATTCTTGACGGTATAATTTTTGCTGTTATTTGATTAACTTTCAATTAACTAACGTCTTTGTAACCTATTAATTACTAATAGAGTATAATAAATTGTTTGTTAATTTTTAAGTACTTAACTACTGAGAAAATTAAAACACACAATTCAAAATCATGAAAAGAATTTTAATTACAGGAGCTGCTGGATTTTTAGGCTCTCATTTAAGTGATCGCTTTATTAAAGAAGGCTATCATGTTATTGGAATGGATAATTTGTTAACGGGAGATATCAAGAATATTGAACACCTTTTCCCTTTACCACAATTTGAATTTCATCACCACGATATTACTAAATATATTCATGTTGCTGGTGATTTAGATTATATTTTACACTTTGCTTCTCCTGCTAGTCCGATAGAATATTTAAAAATGCCTATCCAGACTATGAAAGTTGGTGCGCTCGGTACGCATAACGTACTAGGTGTGGCTAAAGCAAAAGGCGCGCGAATTTTAGTAGCTTCTACTTCAGAAGTTTATGGAGATCCTTTAGTGCATCCACAAGTAGAAGAATATTGGGGAAATGTGAATCCAATTGGTCCAAGAGGTGTTTATGATGAAGCAAAACGTTTTTTAGAAGCCATCACCATGGCTTATCATACTTACCATAAAGTAGAAACAAGAATCATTCGGATTTTTAATACTTATGGTCCTCGGATGCGCGTAAATGACGGACGGGTATTACCTGCCTTTTTCTCTCAAGCCATTCGTGGAGAAGGACTAACTGTTTTTGGGGATGGTTCTCAAACACGCTCTTTCTGTTATGTAGATGATTTAGTGGAAGGCATTTATCGCTTATTGATGAGTGATTATGATATGCCTGTGAATATTGGAAACCCAGATGAAGTGACGATTAAAGAGTTTGGGGAAGAAGTACTGGCAATGGTTGGGAATCCTAAAGCAAAGTTGATTTATAAAGAATTACCAACGGATGACCCTAAAAAACGTAAGCCAAATATTACGAAAGCTAAAGAAATTTTAGGTTGGGAACCAAAAGTATCTAGAGCTGAAGGCATGAGAAGAACTTACGAATATTTTAAGACAGTCGTTAAAGTTGATGAAGCGGTAGAAGCCTAACTGTTGTCACACTAAGCTTTGCTTGGTAAAAATAATAGCTATTATTCCAAAAAATGCCAAGCGAATGTTTGGCACTACAAAAATAAGAACATGAAAATACTCATTACGGGCGGAGCAGGTTTTATAGGCTCCCATTTAGTTCGATTAATGGTCAATAAATATCCAGACTATCAAATTATAAATTTGGATAAATTGACTTATGCAGGCAATTTAGAAAATCTAAAAGACATTGAAAATGCACCAAATTATACCTTCGTAAAAGGAGATATAACGGATGCAGAATTCATGCAAGAATTATTTCAAGATTTTCAATTTGACTCGGTTATTCATTTAGCTGCGGAATCGCATGTCGATCGTTCTATCTCCGACCCGATGAGTTTTATCACGACGAATATTGTAGGAACGGTCAATTTGTTGAATGCTGCTAGAAATGCTTGGAAAGATAATAATTACGAAGGTAAAAAGTTCTACCATGTTTCTACGGATGAAGTTTATGGTACTTTAGGAGAAACAGGCTTATTTACGGAAGATACCGCTTATGATCCAAGGTCTCCTTATTCTGCTTCTAAAGCAAGTTCAGACCATTTGGTACGAGCGTATTACCATACCTATGGGATGCCGATAGTTATTTCTAACTGTTCTAATAATTATGGGCCTTTTCAGTTTCCTGAAAAATTGATTCCATTGGTTATCAATAACATCAAGCATAAAAAGCCACTTCCAATCTACGGAAATGGAAAATACACCAGAGATTGGCTATGGGTAGGCGATCATGCAACTGCCATTGATACCGTTTTCCATAAAGGCGCTAATGGAGAAACCTATAACATTGGCGGTAATAACGAATGGCAAAATATTGACCTAGTTCGAATCCTTTGTGATACTGTTGATGGCTTATTAGGTAGAAGGGTAGGAGAGGCACAGGAATTAATCACTTTTGTGAAAGACCGCCCTGGGCATGATAAACGCTATGCGATTGATGCAACCAAAATCAAAGATGAATTAGGTTGGGAGCCAGCGGTTCAGCCAGCAGAAGGTATGAAGGCAACGGCTCAATGGTATTTGGATAATGCGGAATGGATGGAGCGCGTGACTTCTGGGGCTTATCAACAATATTATGAAAAGCAGTATTCATAAGGTTTGATTTTTGCGAGATATAAAAAATAGGGTTTAGAGCATCATGTTCTAAACCCTATTTTTTTGCTTAATAAACATTACCGACTCTTGCAAATATAATATCGATTTACGGTATTGGTTAACTAAAGCAGAGCTAAGATTAGGAAATAGTGAATCCGCTAC
>CALFWI010000120.1 GCA_937928615.1 uncultured Saprospiraceae bacterium
AAGCGGACAATAGGATTAAACCCAATCCTAAGAAACTCACACGAGTATCCATTCCTTTGATTAGTAATACGCCAATAAAAGCCATGAGGAAGCAAGCCCATTGTAAAGGCGTGATTTTTTCTTTTAGAATGAAAATAGCCAGAATGCCCGCAAAAATAGGAGAGACATAGCGGAGAGAAACAGCAGAACCAAAAGGAATTAGTTTGATGACTGCAAAAAATAAAAACATAGCAGTTACGCCAACTAAACCCCTAGCTGCTAATAATCGGCGTTGATTGCCCAAAATAGGAATGCCTTTTTTGATTAATAAAAAGAGACAAATAGCGGAAGAACCTATAGAACGAAAAAAGACCAATTCAAAGGCTGGTAAGTGTTGTAAATATTTGACAAAAGTATTCATGATAGTGAAAGCGGTGACGCTAATCAACATAAACTGTAAGGCTTTCATCGTAGTTGAATCTGTAGCATTTTCTGAGAGTGGAAGGACGGTATCTTTTTTCATTTAGTGAGAATGTTTTTATCGGCGCAACAGTTCCGAAATAGCAACAGATAATTAACTCGAGTTGCGGACAATGGTTATATGGCTAAATTGTTATATTGTTTGGGGATTAATAGCATCAAAATCAGTTGTTTTAAGTCCCAAAAACAATATAACAATGAGTGAACTCTAAAAACCCCTAAACAAAAAACGTTCTTTGAAATAGCAGTATAAAATTTTGTCAAATATTTTGAGGTAGTAATTTTTTTGAAAAATACTACTGTCAAGGATGGTAGTAGCTACTATGCTAAAAAGGGAAATTATTAAGGTTTTTCCATTGAATTCGATGTTTTTTGCATGAATTCGCTTAAAATTCGTCCAAAAGCATCTATTCAGGGCATACTGGTGGTGTTGAAATAATCCTCGATACTTGGATTTCATGCCATTGAGCTTGCAGAATACTTGATGGATAGTCGCTTCTGAATTAGCTCTTAGTGAATGAACCCATTGCGGATAATTTTCCATTTGCTTACGCCTAAAATAATTGATAATTGTTTTGGGTTCAAAGTAACGATACATTGGTTTGGCATGATGCTCTACAATTCGGTATTTTCCTTTTTTGGTTAATACTGTTGTTTGTACTTTTCCATCTCTGCGGTCGGTTACTTTGTAAGTTTGTTCATCAATTTGTTCAAAATCATAATTTCCTTCGGCTCCTTGTATGGCGGTTAAGTACCAATTAAAAGTAGCCTCATCAAAACGAGAAAATTGCTCATTGATAATAGAATTGTAAGCACCGTCAGTTAATGCATTTTCAATTTCATCTTGCAATAATTTGCGAGTATTTTCTATGGCTGGCATAAAAAACTTATCATCACTAAATGTTGCCTTTTCCGTTTGTACATCGGTAATTAAATTAAGTGGCTTTTCTGCTGCTTGCCCTTCCTCTGTAGGTGGACTAAGTGCACAAGTTTCTGTTATATTACACACAAAACCAGTAATGACTTGTTTTTTTGAACCTGGCTTATTACGATAAGCTGCATCAGGGTCATGTGCTGATTGCAAGGTTGACCCCGACTGGTCTTTCGTATCTTTGGGCTTAGGTCCATTTTCTTGAGTATCTTCTGAATCGACTAATTCAAAATGCTCTGTCCATAGTCGTTTTAATAGATTATATTCCTCACTAGCCACGCTTTGATACAAGTCGAGCAATCGAAATATTAATTTTCCACAAGTTTCCAAACGCTCTGAGGCACTTTGCTTATTTAAACGATAGGTATATTGTTCTACACTTTTACTTGATATTGTTTCAAGCAATTCTTTATCTGATGAACTAAGCAAACTGATGGATTGCTCAGATAAGCTTTTATAGAATTTGCTTAGAACGCCTAAACATAATTGTAAGCGAGTATTTTTTGCCACATTGGACTGTATCAATTTGCTATCCATTCTAACAGATGCACCACTAACTTCGTAGCGAAGTATTTGATCTTTAGTTAAACTCTGAAAGCAGTTTTCCAATAAATTAATCCCTTTTGTCTGCTCATATTTTAGTAGAGCTACTTTGAAATTATAATACGTAGCTGGACTTGGTGTATTATCTGATAAATTTGTTAAGCCTAGGGCATAGCTAACTAGTATATTAAAGCTACAAGACTCAAATAATTGTTCATCTGTCCAGTCATTGCCGGCTTTCAATATCAGCATCCCTACTAAAATTCGTACAGACGCATTAGGACGACCATTATCTTCCACATATAAAGGGGCAAAGATATTTTCGTCTATTCGACTAGTAATTTCTTGATAAAAGCAGTTATGCCACGCATTGGTATCTTCCAATTGCTTGATTTTCCTACCATTTAGATGCTGGGAAATACCTGTAAATAAACTTGGGCTACTACTCCGTTGACTCTTTTTGAACATCTTTTTTTATGCATTTTGTTACCTCCACAAAATACAAAATTTTATACCGTTATTTCAAAGAACTTTTTCTCTTTTGGGTTTTTAGAGTAGACTCAACAATTCAATAATTGTTATCTGAATAATTATGTCTGGCTACTTAACTTCAAATAACGGCTAACAACCCCAAATCTACTACTTTATCCCTATTACTTTCTTGGTAGGATGTAAAATATCGGTGAATAATTTTAAGTTCTCTTGATTTTCTTCCAGATAGAAGGCGTTCAAAATATCTTGTTTCTCTCTTTTGGTTAAATGATAGGTCATAGAAGCCATTTCATTTTGCTCGGTTGGTTGATAAGAAAAGCGAATGACATCAAAATGATCTTCTCCTAAAAGATCAAAAATAAAACCTAGATTCGTGTCATGTTGAAATTCTTGTAATTTTAATAACTTACCAGCAATACCTAGTGGGTTAAAAATACTACCAATTAATCCATCTTCATCACTTGGGGTGATTTCATTCACACCATCTTTCGTATCTATTTGTACCAATACTACTCCACTTGTATTGTCAATAATCCAATCTTTGAATACATGTATAAAGCGAGTTGCGGAAGTGATGCCATGATTGTCTCTAAACCCAGCATCCAAGACTTCTATTTTGGGGGTACTCGGTAAATGCACATTGGGTAAAATATAAGGATAGGTGGCATTC
>CALFWI010000121.1 GCA_937928615.1 uncultured Saprospiraceae bacterium
GAAGGCGACTTATAACTATGCGGAAACGGTTTTGGGAATGAAGCCATTAAAAAGGTAGATTCCTCTGAACTAAATGGTTGAGGGTTTACTTTTATTTGAAGTTTTGCACCACGATATTTTTCCTTAATTTCTTCAATTAGGTCTGTATTCAAATCTTCAACATTGATATGGATAATTTCAGACATTTAATTTTTTTAATAAAGATACAGTTTTTTGACAAGTAGTGAAATAAAATTAAAAAACAAAACCCGATTGAAGCGGACTCCAATCGGGCTTAGTTAAAATTTAACCCTTTCGAGTTAGATCACCTATAACATCTTTATAAATTTCAGTTGCCACAAAAGAAGCAACAACCAAAATTTTAGTTTTTATTGGAGGCTGTTCAGTTAACTGCATTTACTGCTAACTGCCTACTGTTTTTTATTCATTGATGGTTGCATTTTTATATTTTGCAGTACCCACTAATTTGCTGTAATCTTTCGCATCTTTTCTAGAAGCAGGCCCACTTAATCGAGCACCACCGATAGCAAAATCAAATTCTTCCCAAAATCCGAAGACCCCATCAGAAGAAGCAATTGCGGAACCATCTACTTTTACAATCCATTGGCCATCTCCAAAGTCACAGCAGATACCATCACCATATTCATCGAAGATAACGAAAGTATAGATGCCTGTTGGTAAGTCAATAGTCTTCGTCTTAGTTACGCCATTTTGTCCATCTGCAAATGGTCCCCAAGATTTTACAATATTGCCAGCCCCATCTTCGATAGCAAAACTTGTTTCAGAGCCAAAGTCATCTAAAGTTACCTTGATTTGTACTTGACTAGTGCTGCCTGTATCTCCGTCACCGTTACCACCATCTCCATTATCGCCACCACCAGGAAGGCTATAAGTTGAGATAGCTGAATAATTAGTCCAAGTATTATCACCACATCTAGTTCTCAATCTATATTCGTAAGTCGCACCTGGTACTAAATCGTTCAATCGTTTTTGAGAATTAGTCCCTGCTTTTCTTGTCCAGTCACCTCCTTGCGGACGGTATTGAATTTGGTATCTAATAGCCGTTGGTACATCTTCCCAATCCACGCTAATATCTGTATCATTGATTTGTACAACTGAACTTGAAGTTGGTGCGGTACAATTTACACCGTCATCTCCGCCATCACCATTATCTCCGTCGCCGTTACCACTATCTCCGTTGTCACCACCATTTCCACCGTCGCCATTGTCGCCACCATCTCCGTTATCTCCACCGCCATCAGTTATTTCTCCACATACCGTAGCGGGGTCTTTTAGATTTAAGTTCGCATTCATCCAACTTTCCATCACAGATGCTTGACCAGCGGTAAACATATACATACAAGCATCATTAGTATAATCCATATAGTTCATATGTAAATCAGCAGAACCACAAGATTGTACGCCTATGTTTGGGCAACCACTATTATCCGAACCTTGTGCTGGTGTATCAGCGATGCCATCATCTTGATTACAACCGCCCCCCCAAATGTGGTCTAAGTTTAAATAGTGTCCCATTTCGTGGGTCAAGGTTCGACCTAAATCATAAGGAGATTGAGGACTTACGCCTGTACAACCATTTCCTGCACCAAAAGCATCTCTACTGATAACCACTCCATCCCCATTTCCACTACCACCTAAAGGAGCGTAGCCTAAGTTTCCATCTGCATCATTGACAATAATATTGATATAACCAGCCCAGGCATTGATTTGGTCACCGTTTGTTTGATTAACCGTTACGGCAGCATCTCCATCATTTAAATTAGCGCCAGAGGGGTGATTTTTAGAAGCCAAACAAAATTCAATACAAGCTTCTCCATTGCTTACTCCAGGGAAAGTAGCAGCAGCAGTATTGACCCATTGTACGATGTCACTATTTTTTCCTTGAAAATCTGCGTTTAGAATCGCAATCTGATTTTGTGCTAAAGCGACCAAGCAAGCTCTATCTGCATTTGCGCCTTGGTAATGAACCGCTACTGGTAAGATTTTTGGGTTGCTGCAAAGTGCTCTACTTTCAGCAACATTTGTTTTTAGTGCCCTAGCGAATTTGGCTTTTCTCTCGGCGTGTGCTTTTTTGTAAGTATCGTCTTGTAGTAATTTTTCCATGTGGTCATGAGACGCACAGGCTCTTTTTCTTGCGGTGTTAGTTTCAAATACAGTTGTTTCGGTTTTTGTGATGGACTTATTATTTTTACCAGCAGCAAACTCCTGGTCTTTATTACAAGCTACCATTGCTAATGCGACTAAGGTAAGGACAAAAATTCTTTTTAAAATATTCATTTTAAGTAGGTGTTTTAAGTACTGCTTTTGGCGGGTCTAAGCAGTTACTTTCGGTTTTAAAAAAAGATTAAATGAAGGTAGTTGTTGCACGATAAATTAAAGTTTATTTTATTTGAGATAGTATTAATGTTTGCTAGCTAGTCAATATTGTCAACAGAAATACTTTCTTTTCATGATTCAAAGGTATAGGCTATTTTGCGTCATTTTAGAGCATTTATAGCAACGGTAATTAAAGTTATACTTATGTGTGTTTTTCTTATACTTGTGAAAAAACAGGGTAGGAAAAATACAGATTTTGTCTATGAAATGTAGGTTTTAGTTGTAAATAGTAGACTTTATTCTAAGTGGTTTAGACCTCCAAGGTTTTGAAAACCTTGGAGGTCTCTCCTTACGAAATTTTTCAGAATAAACACTAGTGCTTTGGATAATGCCAAGTAAGATTTTAACAGCACTCGTAACCTGGACATTCATTTCCAAATAAAGTACTCCTTGGAAATGAATGTCCAAGTTACGGTCTACCTACCCCTATTAACTGGACTAGCTACTTAGCTAGCTTTTACCCTTTTCTTAAAACATTTTTGTCCTTCCTAATGTTGGTAGACAAAATTATATCCATTCATGCTACAAGCAACTT
>CALFWI010000122.1 GCA_937928615.1 uncultured Saprospiraceae bacterium
AACCGAAATGGGACGCAATTATTACGACTCATCAATCAAATGTTGGATTTATCCAAACTGGAATCGAAGGCAATGCCGATCCATAAGGAACAAGGCGATATTATCATTTTTATAAAATACCTTTTTGAATCCTTTCATTCCTTCGCCGAGTCAAAAAATATTCGAATGCATTTTTCTCGCGAAATGGAGACGTTTCAAATGGATTTTGATCGAGAGAAAATTCAACAGATACTATCGAATCTTTTATCTAATGCTATTAAATTTTCTCCCAAAGAAGGCTTAATCAATTTACATATTGGCAAAGATGAATCCGCTAAACTGATCCTCAAAGTAAGCGATACGGGCATTGGTATTGCTAAAGAAAATATCCCTTTTATATTTGACCGATTTTATCAAGCCAATACGCCTAATGCTCCACAAGGGACAGGTATTGGTTTGGCTTTGACCAAAGAATTGGTTCATCTATTAGAAGGCACGATTCAAGTCCATAGTATCCTTAAAGAAGGCACTACTTTTACCGTCGTACTTCCTGTTACTCGAAAGGCTCCATTTATAAAAGAAATGACTTTATTAGAAGACCCGTCATTTATTTTGGAAAAACCAGCATTTCTGGAGGTATTTCCAAGGGTATTATCAGAAGCGGGAAAACAAACCACTCCACACCAAATATTAATTGTAGAAGATAATATCGATGTTATTTCCTATTTAAAGGCTTGTTTGGAAGAAACCTATCAATTAGCTTTCGCCCAAGATGGACAAGAAGGAATTGATAAGGCGATTGAATTAGTGCCTGATATTATCATTAGTGATGTGATGATGCCAAAGAAAGATGGGTTTGAATTATGTACTACTTTGAAAACAGATACTAGAACTAGCCATATTCCTATTATCTTATTAACTGCCAAAGCAGCAATAGCCGATAAAATTGCTGGGCTAGAAAGAGGGGCAGATGCTTATTTAGCAAAGCCGTTTGAGCCACAAGAATTAGCAGTTCGCCTCCGCAAATTAATAGAACTCCGAAATAAATTACAAAGTCGATATGCTTCTGGAAGCCTGCCTGTATCCGAACCTAATCCTACGTTTCAAATAGAAGACGAATTTGTTTTAAGGGCTAGGCAACTGGTTTTAGACAATCTGGATAATTCCAATTTTAGTGTAGCATTGCTTAGTAAAAACCTTTTTCTAAGTCGCCAACAAGTACATCGCAAAATAACTGCTTTAACGGGACTATCTGCCCAACTATTTATTCGGGATATCCGCCTTCAGGAAGCCAAAAAAATGTTATTAACTACTGACAAATCCATTACCGCAATCGCCTTTGATACAGGTTTTAAGGAAGTAGCTTATTTCTCTAGCGTATTTGCCAAAAATTTTGGACACACTCCTTCTTTCCTTCGTAAATAACTGATAACCAACTATTTATTTTTCTCACAGGTTACCTTAGTATAAATGTCTCCCTTTAAAATAGTAACCTCATTATAAGGGATTGTTACCCTATTGAAAGTTTTTAGGTTTTAATCAATGCACCTTTGAGTTATTAATTACTACTCGGCTAACGGCAACAGGCTAACGGCAAAAGTGGGTTCTGTCTTAAGAATGATCCTTGGGTATTAATGGATCAAAATTCAGGCTATTTCTATTGGTTTCGACCATTTACCTTTTGCCATTAGCCCTTTGCCAAGTAGTATCAATTATTTACCAAAAATGCATTAAAACCTCAACCATGAAAAAATTAATTGTCCTTTTATTATTCGCTCCTTTATTTATGGAGGCTCAACAGTATGTAGATGTGCTAAAAATTGATTACGGTTCGGCTTTTAATTCCGCTTTTAATGAAACCAACAGTAGTACAGATATAAACACTTTCAACATGGGACTTACTGTTCCCATTGTTCTCAATGATAAACATACGCTCATTACTGGGGTAAATTTCAGTATGGACAAACTCCACTTATTTCCTACTGCCAAGCACACCACTTTATATAGTACGACTTTAAAATTGGGCTTGTCTACTACACTTTCAAAAACTTGGAGTAGTAAAGTGATCCTCTTACCGAAGATTGCTTCCGACTATAAAAACATCACGACTAAGGATTTATTTATGGGTGGCATTGTCCTTTTTGAAAAAAAGAAAAGTAAAAATCTAAAATATTCATTTGGTGCTTATGCCTCTATGGAAGGTTTTAGTCTTTTTGCCACACCAGTCTTTGGTATTTATTATAAAAACCCTAATAATGGCCTGCTCATTAATGCACTCCTTCCGAATGCGTTCGATATTAGTTATCCTGTGAAAAATACCCGTATAGGCTTCGATTTTTCTGGTATCGTTCGCAGTTTCAATTTAAAGCAAGAAAATGAACCTTCTTTATATGTTGAAAAAAATCCTTTAGAATTTTCTGGTTATCTCAAATTTAATGCCCTACCCAAAAAGGTGTTGCTTCGTGCTAAAATCGGTTATACAACCAATACTTATGGCGTATATTCGGATAATGAAAAAGTAGATTTGATGTTGCCATTAGTTGGTATAGGCGATCAGCGCACCCAACTTAATCCTGCAATGAGTGGTGGGATGTTTATTCGCTTAGAAGC
>CALFWI010000123.1 GCA_937928615.1 uncultured Saprospiraceae bacterium
CCCATCGGACGACGAAGTCATCCGACGGGAACGACCGTCTCGTCGGATGGCTTCGCCGTCCGATGAGACTATTAAAGTATCTTTTACAAAAATTGTCAAAGAACCAATAAATACAATAATATGGATGATTACAGGTCAATAGAGGTCGAATTAGCAAAGAGATTTGGAGTTGAAGCTAAGTCAACACGAAAATCTATTGGGGACTTCTATCTCGATGACGATTTAAGCAAGCCTGTTAATGTTAAAAGTAATAACGTTGATAAAAAAAATTATTCACCTAATATTATTTCGGGTAAGAAGCTAATTGAATGGGTATTAAATAAAGGAAATGAATTATATTTTATCTTCGTTGACTATGAGAAGATAGATGGTAAGATTGAGATTATAAAAGACTCAGGACTTATCCCATTCCATCATCTAAGTTGGGATTGTTTATCAATTGAAGCTCAAGGATGGGGGGTTATTCAAATGAATAAGGGTTTAAACGTTGATAAAAATCAAACTCAAGCTGAATTTTTTAAAGGCATGAAAATTGGTTATGAGAAGTATATTGGAAAAGAAGAAAGAAAGATGACAAAGATACGAGAGATGATTAAATATTTTTAACACGAATTGTTGGTATTTCAACTTTGATTGACTTATATTTACCAAAATAGACAAACTATGAGCCTTTCAAAATCATATATTCCACAATTAACACTAGACTTTTTGTCTCAAGAAATTTATTCCTTGACAAATAGAGAATCGGCTAACAGTTTCTTAATGGATACCTGCGGTGTACGCTCATTTTTTGATAACGAAGCCGAGTTCACTGCATTGAAAAGGATTATCTATGAAAATATAACACCTGATAACATTGTTAATCGGCGCGAATTCGGAGATTACCAAACTAATGAATCCTTAGCTAGTCAGTGTGTATCCCTTATTGAGGGTGATTCAGATTATGAATTTATTTTAGAGCCGACATGTGGGAAAGGTAACTTTATTATTGCTGCCCTAAACAGTATTGAGTCAGTTTCTAAATTAGTTGGAATAGAAATTTATAAGCCATATGTCTGGGAAACCAAGTTTAAAATTTTGTCGTTTTATTTAACTAATCCTGATAAAGAAACTGCTGATATAAATATTATTCATGCCGATGTATTTACATATGATTTCAAGAAATTAGCTAAAGATACTAAAGTTTTAAAAACACTAATCATTGGAAACCCTCCTTGGATTACTAATTCTGAATTAGGAACTCTAGACTCTTCTAATCTTCCAAAGAAAAAAAACTCAAGTCTACAAAAAGGATTTGATGCATTGACAGGGAAAAGTAATTTTGATTTAGGAGAAGCAGTAGTGGTAAATCTTTTTAATCATTTTCAATATCATAGAGGCTCATTTGCGCTTCTAGTTAAAAGTATTGTAATCAAAAATATTGTAAAAAGTCAACGAAAAAACAAAGTTAAAATATACGACCTCCACAAATATGTCATTAACGCAAAAGCTGAATTTGACGTAAGCGTAAATGCATCTTTATTTACAGGATCATTCGGAGTTGAAATTTCATATACTTGTCTTGAATATGATTTTTATACAAAAGCAGAAAAATTAAATTTTGGTTGGGTTAACGATAAATTTGTTTCATCTATTAATAAATATAAGCAGTCCAGTCACATTGATGGTTATTCCCGCTTGATATGGCGATCGGGAATGAAACATGATTGTTCTAAGGTAATGGAATTGAATCAAATTGAAGCATATTATACCAATAAATTAGGCGAAAAAATATTCATAGAAGACAATATCGTGTATAGACTTTTAAAGAGTTCCGATTTGAAGAATATTGATGTCACTTCTTCTAGGAAATTTACAATTGTAACCCAACGAAAAATCGGACAAGATACATCTTATATTAAACAGGAACTGCCAAAGACCTATCAGTATCTTTGTAATAACGAGCAGTATTTTTCATCAAGAAAGTCGTCGATTTATAATGGAAAACCAAGATTTTCTATTTTTGGAATAGGAGATTATTCTTTTAAATTACATAAAATAGCTATATCCGGTCTTTATAAAAAAACTACTTTTAGTTATGTTGGTCCTGATAAATCAAAGCCTATGATGCTTGATGATACTTGTTATTTTATCGGATTTAATGCTAAGGCTCAAGCTAAGATTGCTCAATTTTTACTTAATTCACAAATCGTTCAAAGTTTTTTAAATTCGATTGTTTTTAGCGATTCAAAAAGATCAATAAATAAAGATATTCTTATGAGAATTGATTTATACAAAGTGTATAAGTTATTTAGTTTTGATGAAGTCTCTTCTTATAGCGATTGTATTACTTATTCAGCGTGGGAATCTTTTAAAAATGAGATTGAAGCTAAGGATATAGTTCAGCCTACGCTATTTTAATAAATTTTCTACGCTCAATAGAGAATGTTCACTCAATGGTGTCCAAATTTTAAAATTAGTTTAAATGTTTAGTAAATCGTTCGCCGTGAGAGACCACTAATTCTCTTTAGCTACTGGCCGTCGAATTTAGACTACATATATAAGCCTACTAAACTATCACCGCACCAACGTAAAATCCCCAGAAAAAACCTCCCGTAACCCATCAATAAACTCCACCTCTGCAAAATAGATAAACACATCCGTAGACAATTTCTGTCGGTCAACTTCCCCGTCCCATCCAACATTATCTGTTAAGGTAAAGTTATGCTGTGCAAAAACACGGGCACCACTTCGGTCATAAATTTCAAAACGAATAATTCGGTTAATATTTTCGCCACCAGATAGGCCTAAAATATCATTTTTTCCATCTCCATTTGGTGAAAAAGCATTCGGGACAAATAATTTTCGGGATTGTAAAACGGAAACAATAATGTCGTCTTCTGCGGTACAACCTGTGACTTCATCCGTTACTTTAACTGTATAATTAGCCGTACTAAATGGTCTAGAAACTACCGTCGCACAATCCAAACAATCTAAAGAGTCGGTACTAAACCATTCAAAAATTACTTGTCGATTAGCCGTGGCTTTTAGGTCAATTGTATTTCCTAAATTGATTGTTTGGTCTGCTCCTAAATTAACTGTTACTGCTGGCGGATTATTGATAATAATTTGGTCAAAAGCCTTTTCGCAACCATTATCGTCTTGCATTATAATAGTATAAGTCCCTGCTTGTAAATTATTGATTTCTGGTGCTGAACCAAAGCTTTGATTATCGAGGGCATAGCGATAAGGAGCCGTTCCACCCATTGGGTTTGTAATGGCAATTAAACCACTATTTTCTCCCCCAGGGCAAGTAACATCTTGGGCATTAATCGTAGCATCAATGGGTGTTGGTGCTGCTAAAGTGGTTCTTGCCTCTTCAATACAGCCATTGGCGTCTCGAACTGTTAAGTCATAATCTCCAGCGGATAAATTCTCTATAAAAGGAAGCATCGACCCCGTATTCCAAATATATTCATAATTACCTGTTCCACCAGTTGTAATATCTGTTAAGACGCCATTCGTCTCCCCACCACAAGCGATGGCTTCGGTGATTTCTATGGCTGCCATTAATGGGTCAGGGGTTGCAATTTCTACACTTGCTGCCCCCGTACAACCGCTGGTATTGGTTAATCTTACTTCATGTAATCCTGCGGTTAAATTGCTAGCTCTGAGCGTCGTTTCTCCATTATCCCAGATAATATTCGTGAGTGGTTCGTTGGCAATTATGGTCGCCTGCCCATTGGCTTCGCCAAAACATTCAACGGCTTGTATCTCCTCAAATTCGACGGAGATAGCCGCTGGTTGAATAATCGAAAATTGAGCAGCATCTTGACAATTATTTTCGTCCGTCACGGTTAAATTATAAATTCCAGCGCAGAGGCTTGCTGGATTTTGTAGGTTGCCCAAATCATTATCCCAAGCAAAACTGAGGTCACCTGTCCCGCCAACTGCTATTACTTCCAGCTGCCCATCGCAGGATTCAAAACAACTCGCATTGACTTTCTCTACGAGCGAAATGCCAATTAGCGGAGGGGCTGAAATTTGTGCAACAAAATTTTGGGCATCTTCTTGATTACTGACAAAAATATTATAATTACCAGCAGGTAAATCGTTAATCGTAATAATCGTATCATTTTCAGCAATAGCGCCTAGAGCAATAATGGACGGGTCTTCTATCCCTTGCAAACGATATTGATAAGGTGGTTTTCCTAAACGGACAACTAGTTCCACTTGCCCCGAAGCATCGGTGGCACAATTAAGCATCCCATCCATAACTTCTGCGGCAATAGGAATTGGAAATTCCATCATAAAACAAGTATCTATCGTACAACCCGCATTATTATCTGTAATGGTTAAACAGTAGGTTTCGCCACCTGTTAAATTCGTAGCTACTTGGTTACTTTGTCCATTGGACCAAGCAAAACTATAATCGCCTGTACCAAATTGCGCACTAGCAACCATTACCCCTCCACTCTCTCCTTCGCCTCTGGCTAAATTGCCGATTCTTAAATCTAAAACTAAAGCTTCCACAACTTGTAAATTTGTTTCAACAATAACTGCACAATCATCTGCCGTAACAACGGTATCTAAATAAACACCAGCATTGACATAGACATTCTGACCTACTGTTATCATTTCCCCTCTACAAATAACGGTATCTTCTTGAATGGGCGCATCATACCCTCTTTCTGCTACGACTACCGAGAAATTACCTAGTGGGTCAGCAGCTTGTCCATCTACCATGATATAATACGTTAATTTAGGATTGAGGCATTCTAAACTTATAAAAGTATTGCTCGGGTCGTTTGAATTATTCTGGGTTGGTACTTCCGTTAAAGGGGCAGCACATTGATTACTTTCACTAAAAAAAACAGCGACTTCTGGTTGAATTGGGTCGGTACCAATTGGTGGTGGTAATTCACTATTGACATTGATGAATACTCGTCGGGATTGGCTCGGTACAAATTCAAACCAAACAGAATTTTCCGTTGAAAACCCAACCATAGGGTCATCAATACTAGTAGCACAATTATTATTATAAGTCGTCTCTATAGTTCCTCCTGTAGATACAGGTAAAGTGATGGCATTACAAATATGGTCATTGGGTGCTATCGCTCTATTACTGGCATCTTCACTGACCGTGATGCGAAAAGTAACCGAGCCGCTAGATTCTAAAGGCATATTATCTGGTGTGATAATAAAATTAGACTCATCTAAAGTATACGTTATATCCGTTCCTGGTTCTGGCAAAACAAATGCGCCACAAATGACTTCCAAACAACCTTTATCATTCGCAGAAGCATCAATGGCACAACGGTCACTAAATAAACCACCAATGTCATTATCAAAAGACCATAAGCAAACAAATATTTCTCCGCCGTTTAAATCGCTTAAACAATCTACCGTAGTGCTAAAGTGCACGACGTTTTCATTGGGATAAGCGATTAAATCAGGGCAAGTATTATCATAGAATCGGACGGGTTCATTCTCTACAGCAACTCCCCAAGTAGGTTCGCCTGGCGTATTAAATGGACCATCTGTACAAGTCGTCGTCGATTCACCTGTTAATACGGTTAGTTCTACTGTAAATTGCGCTGCTAATGGCTGAACAGTTATAAAAAATGCTAGACACACAAAAAGTAGGGGATAAAAGCCGCTGGATAGCCAATGTTTTATATACTTCATTAACAACTAGTTAAGTCGGTTTTTGTAAAATAATAACGGTTAGTCTTGGAACGATTCGGTGCCCCTCCAAATTTCATCAACCGTTGATAAACAGTGTTTTCTACTTAGAAAAGAGGTATTTTGCTAGTCCTTTCCACTTTTATTAGGAGGTTTAAGTATTTTTTAACACTGGAAAAGTTGCAGAGGGGAAATGAGTAGGTAAAAGGATGGGTGTTTTAGAAAATGATGAACGATAAATGATGAACGATGCACTCGTTAACTATTCAGCCTTTATTCTTCATCTTCCTTTAAGAATCTGAAATATCCAACTTTCTCGTTAAAGTTGCAATATAAATAAGCACTTGGTTTGTTTTTTATTAAAATTTGTTGGGAAGTTTCCTTTTTCCATAATTTTACGCTGCTTCTTTACCCCTAAATCAACCAACCTTCGTACCTTGTTGCCTTTCAGCCTCTATGCCTTTATACCTTTCAACCTTTCTAAAGATGAATCAAAAGATACGCAAACAATTTCCTAGTCTCGCACGCATTCATAAAGACCAACCTTTTACTTTTTTGGATGGCCCTGCGGGGACACAGGTCCCCAATTATGTCATTGATGCTATTTCGAATTATTATAAAACCTCCAATTCTAATGCACATGGGCATTTTGCTTTGACCAAGGAAACAGATGAAATAGTCGAAAATACGAGGGCTAAAGTTGCTACTTTTTTAGGAGCAGCGGGTAGTCATACTATTTCTTTTGGGCAAAATATGACCACGCTTAATTTTTCGCTGAGTCGAGCGATTGCTGGAAGTTTACAAGCGGGAGACGAAATTGTCATTACGCAACTAGACCACGAATCCAACCGAGCGCCTTGGTTGGCTTTGCGAGCAAATGGTATCATCGTGAGGGAAGTTAAATTGAAACCAGACGGCAAGCTAGATTATAAAGACTTTGAGCATAAAATTAATGAACGAACTCGATTGGTGGCGATGGGCTGGGCTGCGAATATTTTTGGTACGATTAACGAAGTCTTGAAAGTACGAAAAATGACCCATGCAGTTGGTGCTTGGTTATTAGTAGATGCTGTACATTATGCGCCTCATTTGTCTATAGACGTCCAAGCGATTGGCTGTGATTTCTTGCTTTGTTCTGCTTATAAATTTTATGGCCCACACGTTGGTTTGTTGTATTGTAAACCTGGTTTATTAGACCTTTTACAGCCCTATCGCTTAAGAACGGCTTATCAACATGCGCCTTATAGTATTGAAACGGGTACGCTCAACCATGCTGCTATTGCAGGGGTCAAAGCGTCAATTGAATTTATGGCAACTTTTGGGAAAGGCAAGACAGAAAGAGCCCAATTAGTGGATGCTGTCAATAAGATTCACCAACACGAAATCGACTTAGCCCAACAATTATATGATGGACTAACTGCAATGAAAAAAGTGAAATTATATGGTCCTCCAATGAACGAAGCAGAACGAGCGCCCACTTTATCTTTTTTCTATAAAGGCAAGTCCGCTAATGAAGTAGGCAAATATTTGGGTAAACATAATGTCTGTACTTGGTCTGGTCATTTTTATGCGATTAAAGCTACGGAGGTTTTAGGATTGGCAGAAAAAGGAGGCGTGACTAGAATGGGCATTTCTGTGTATAATGTCTCCGCAGATATTGATAGAACTTTAGAAATTATGGAACGATTAGGCTAACTTATGACTGAACTTCAAATAAGTATTTTGATGCCCGTTAAAAATACGGCTACCTTCCTGCCTGATTGTTTGAATTCCATCTTACAGCAGACAGAAAAGCATTGGGAATTAATTGCCATTAATGACCATTCAACGGATGATTCTTTAGGCATACTAGAAGGATTTGCTAAAAAAGACAAACGAATAAAGGTTTTTACAAATACAGGCCATGGAATTATTGATGCCTTGCGATTGGCGTATCAACATAGCCAAGGACAGTTGATTACTCGAATGGATTCGGATGACCTAATGCTACCCGAAAAACTGGCTATTTTAAAGCAACAATTAACCACCAATGGTATAGGGCATTTAGCTACAGGGTTCGTCCAATATTTTTCCGCTACTGGAGTAGGAGAAGGGTACCAAAAATATCAAAATTGGCTCAACGGACTCACTATAAAAGGGGCTAATTTTCAAGATTTATACAAAGAATGTGTTATTCCTTCCCCTTGTTGGATGGTGTATCGAACAGATTTAGAAAAATGTGCTGCTTTTCGGCCGAATCGCTATCCAGAGGATTATGACTTATGTTTTCGTTTTTACGAAAATGGCTTACAAGTTATTCCGAATGACCAAATTTTACATCAATGGAGGGATTATCCTAATCGCACTTCTCGTACCGATAAAAATTATGCAGACAATCGATTTTTAGCCATTAAAGTGCATTATTTTGTCAAACTAGAACTGGATAAAAATCGTCCTTTAGTGATTTGGGGCGCTGGTAGAAAAGGGAAATTAATTGCCAGACACTTGATTGAACACAAAGTCGATTTTCAATGGGTCTGTAATAATGAAAGAAAAATTGGCAAAGATATTTATGGGCAAATTCTATTGCCTTTTAATGTGATTAAAAAAATGACCCAGCCTCAATTAATCATTTCCGTAGCAGGGGATTTACCACAACAAGAAATTTTGCACTATTTGCAAAAAGAACAATTTCAAGCTAGAAAGGATTATTACTTTTTTTGTTGATAGTTGTAACGCTCCAAGCGTCTAATAGAAAAAATAATTATGTTAAAAAAATACCCATCTTTTATTTACAGCTTATTGCTCCTATTAACCATTGGAACAGCCTGCTCTACCCAAGAAAAAAAAGAAAAAACACCAAATACAAAATCCATTGATTTGACGACTTTTTATATTGGCACTTACACCAGACCAGAAGGACATGTAGCTGGAAATGCAAAAGGTGTTTATAAAATCCAAGTCAATGAGACAACTGGCGAAATCAAAGAAAAAAAGCTAGTGACGGAGTTAATTAATCCTTCTTTTTTGACTTATTCCCCTAATAAAAAATATCTTTATGTAGTCAGTGAATTAGCACATGCTGATGAACCAACGGGATTTATCTATGCCTACAAAATTGGGAAAGACACGTTAACTTTTATTAATCGACTGCCAACAGACGGACAAGCGCCTTGTCATGTTTCTATCGACAAAAATGGGCAATTTGCCTTTGTCGCAAATTATGTCGGTGGCGTGGTTAAAATGTATCGGATTAATGCCGAAGGTGCTTTAGTAGCGACAGACAAACAACAATTTGCAGGGTCAAGCACGCATCCACAGCAAGATAGTCCGCATTTACATTCCGTTATTATTGCTCCTGATAATAAAGTGGCCGTCGCTCCAGATAAAGGCACCGATAAGATTTGGTTGTTTAATATTGACCATGAAAACGGGAAATTAGTCCCGACGGAACAAGCCTTTCTTAAAATCCAAGATGGTGCTGGTCCAAGGCATTTGGTGTGGTCAAAAAACGGTCAATTTTGCTATGTAATTAATGAATTGGACAATACGGTGAATGTTATTGCCTATGATAAGACAACGCATCTATTTACTTCTATTCAAGCGATTGCTACCTTACCCGAAGCCTTCAAAGGGGAAAGCTATTGTGCGGATATTCGATTGCACCCCAGTGGTAAATTTTTATATGGGTCTAACCGAGGACATGACAGTATAGCCATGTATGAGGTCAATGAAGCAACTGGGAAACTGACTTTTATTGGAACGGAATCTACTAGAGGGACTTTCCCAAGAAACTTTAGAATTGATGCCAAAGGCAAGTTTTTATATGCCGCCAATCAAAATTCCAGAAATATTACTAGTTATGCAATTGATGCAACTACAGGTCAACTAGATTTTACGGGTTTTGACTTTAAAATTGGGACGCCTGTTTGTATTGAGTTTTAATTTTCAATTTTTTCTGATTGGTATGGCCTTAGCTTTTGGTTATGGTTGGCGACATGTTTATGTAATTCCTGCCTTATCTATTCCTTGGATGTATGCGGTACATGGTACTTTAAATGCGGTGGGATTTGCTTTGCCTGCTGTTTTAGGATGGGGCTATTATAGCCAGTCAAATGAAATTTAGTTAGAAGTATGCACTAAGCTAACCTCTTTTTCACCACAACTTGTCCCGTTTTTTTATCACATAGTCACAATAGTATTTTCACATAGCGCACATAGTTTTACGAGCTAGATAGTTGAATCTAATTCGTAAAACTATGTGCGCTATGTGTTTTCCCTATATGACTATGTGGAAAGAACTTTAACACTTGTAAATTTTAACTCCCAAATAATTGATTTTCTTTTATGATACTAGTGCCGCAAAATTAGCCCAAGAAAAAGCAACCAATTTAGCCACCAAATAAATTACCGCAATAAACATTAGTACTAAGAAAATTAATACCAAAATTACAATCCACATACCATTTCCTTGATAAGCACCATCTCCATAATGCTGCTTCAATAATTCAAAATTTCGTCGATTGGACTTAAAATATAAATCAAAAATATCTCCTAAAATTGGAATAGCCCCTACAGTAGTATCTAAGAAAATATTCCATAACATCTGCAAAATCACTCTTCCACTGGCCCCATAGCGCACCATTGTTAAAACCAAAATACTAGAAATGCCAAGACTGGCTATATCTCCTACACCAGGAACTAAGCCGATGATAAAATCTAAGCCAAAACGTGTTTCTGTACCAGGAATTTTGAATTGATTGTCTAAGAACGAAGACACGGTATCTAACCATTTAATTTTAGGTGGAGTAGTATTCGTATTATTAGTAGTAGGCATAAAATTTAAAGCATTAGTGAACTGCAAATATCGGTAAAACTAAATTATCGGAAAAATAGATTCCTTGTAAAAAGTGAAATATCGTTTATTACGCCCAAAGTTTCGCTTTTTTATAAGAAACAGCTTTATATCCACAAACGTATTATTAAACAATATATATTCATTTTACCTTTATCGAGCAGTCCCAAAATTGAATAAATTATGAGAATTACCAATATCGTCCTAGCCATCCTATTCACCATCTTTGCGGTTGTACAATATAACGACCCTGACCCTTGGCTATGGATTGGTATCTATTTGTTTATGGCGTTAATTTCTGCCCTTGCAGCAAATAAAATGTACCCTTCTTGGATTTTACGAGGTGGTATGCTTGGGTGTTTGATTGGATTAGCTATCCTGTTGCCCGATTTTATAGATTGGTTAAGTACTGGCGCAGAATCCATTACGCAAAGTATGAAAGCTGAACAACCACATATTGAATTAACTAGAGAGTTTTTAGGCTTATTAATTTGTACGATTACCTTGGGTTTTCTACTCTGGCAAGGAGAACAAAAAACAACTAAAAACTGATTAAATAAGCAATCAATCAACTATCCGACTGAAAAGTAATTTTCCTGTCAGCAATCAGCTAATAAATTGATACTCAGCTACCACTGAGTTTTGTTAACCAACGAACTTGATAAAATAGTTAATGTCCGTGGCAAATTAGCTGCAAAATTTTCTACTTGTTTTCATTCAGTTACATCGTTTTCAAAAGCGCTAATAATCTACTATCCTTTACAGCTGATTGGATTGTTTCACAGTTATTAAAAACCATAAATAATTTTAATTTTTTTAGAAAGGGTTCATAAATTAGTTCGACTTTTTTAACCGCATTTTCCCACACTAAATTCCGAATCCACAAAACCTTTGTCTTTCTATCCGCCTTTAAATCAACTTGACCAACAAATGTTTTTCCATACAGAATAGGTAAACTAAAATAGCCTACTTTCCTTTTCTTAGCCGTCACATAACATTCTAATAAATAAGAGAAATCAAATAACTGTTGAACTCTTGGTCTTAGAATAACTAAATTGTCAAAAGGAGAAAGAAGGTGTAATTGCTTGCGCCCTCTTTTAGGGCTATAATTTTCGATTTGCTCCGTAAAACCATAATAAATCAAGTGCTCTATCCCCTTTATTTTTATAGGACTTAGTTCTCCTGTTTGTACTAATTGGTCAATAACGGCTTGTTTTTCTTTAATAGAAATTTTTAATAAATGCCCAATAGACTTAGTGGTTATCAATCCGTGTGCCCGAATGTCTCTTCGGATAATATGCTCAATGTATGCTGCTCTAGTTGGTAAATCCGTATTTACGGTAGCAGGCAAAAAGTTTTCTGGTAAGTCATAAATCTTCTGAAATCCCTGTCTACCTACAATCATAATTTGCCCATCCATAAACAAGTGCATGAGTGCCTGTTTAATCGGTGGAATTGCCCAAGCCTCCGTCTTCGTAAAAATCCCCTTATCCAAATCTTTCGACATCAAAGGGCCCCTTTCCTTAATTTGGTCTAAGACATAAACCATATTCTTGGGATTTTTCTCATACCAATGTTTGTCTTTTTGTGCCTTTTCCCATTTTCGATACAAACTAAATTGATAATCTCGCATCGGTAAAAAACTAGCCGCATGCGCCCAATAATCATAAACCGTTTTATCTTTTTCCACTAAGGTTTTTAAAAAATCAGGTTGGTAATTAGGAATCCTAGTCCACAATACATGATGATGTGCTCTGGCAATGACAGCAATGGTATCTAACTGCACATATCCTAAGTGTTCAATGGTGGATAAAGTCCCCTTTTTTCCTTTTTTAGGTGCAGGCAATTGTTGATCAATGACCAAAGAACGAGCGGTATTTTTAGAGATAGTTTGCAAGGTATAACAGTTTTAAGTTTATTGGACAAGATAGTAATTAATCTTACCTTGTGGGAATTATTTTTACAAGACCTCCAAGCATTTTAAAAATATTGG
>CALFWI010000124.1 GCA_937928615.1 uncultured Saprospiraceae bacterium
CAAAGACTTATCAAGGACAGGGCTTTGGTCGGCAATTATTAGCACCTGTTTTGGCAGAAGCAGACCGATTACAAACACCCACTTTTTTAGAAACTTTTACAGCAGTAAATTTAATTTTTTATGGCAAATTAGGCTATGAAGTAGCTTTGGAATATGTAGAACCTACTTTGAATAAAACTTGTTGGGTTTTGATTCGGCAGCCAAAAAAGCAGTAGGCTTTATGACAGTAGGCAGTTGAGCAATTTTAGGTATCTCCAAAATTTATTTTGTAATAATAGAAAATCCATCAAACTGATATTCCTTAGCTCCATCCGTTTCCGCATATTCAGCCTTCCCACTTTTGATTTGCTGAAAAGCAATCGCCATTTTCTTCAAATAATCGCTACTTGCCCAAGGGATATTATGAGAGGGTAGAATGTGGTCTACATCCGCTATCAATTTGGCCAAATAATTCGCACTTTCGACATATTTATCCACATCAGACTCCTCAAAATGGGCATACAAAGGCGCAGGATAAAAAGTATCTCCTGTAAATAATAAACGATTCGCTCGGTCTAATAGACAAAGCGCATCTGGTGCATGTCCTGGCGTATGTAAAATTTCTAGGGTAATGCCCCCCAAATCAATGTGGTCTTGGTGGGCAATTGTCTTCGTAATTTCGAAAGGTTTTAATTCATAGGTTTCATTAGCAAAACCAGCAGGTGTTGGTTTCCAAATCCAATCCCCTGTAATAAACTCTTTGGCAATTTCATGCGGTTTGCCCGCTGCATTTTTCTTCGTAAAATCAGTCGCTACCCCATAAATAGTATCGAATTGGTAATTACCGCCCACATGGTCATAATGGGTATGCGAATTCAAGACAATCAAAGGTAAATCGGTCAATTGGTCAACGATTTGTTTAATATCCCCTATGCCCGTTCCTGTATCCCATAATACCGCTTTATCCGTTCCAGTAATCAAATAAGAAATCACTTCTTCAAATTGACCAGGTTCGTAAATAGCGATGATATTTGGGGTAATTTGATAGACTTCAAACCAGTTGCTATTGGTTTGGATTTGTGGAAAGGCTTTCCATTCAGGACGAGGGAGTTTGTCCCACCAGTTTTCTTTGTTGGCGCCTCTGTTTTCGACTTTTTCGGTGGTTGAATTTTCTTTTGACGTATTAGTGGTACAGCTAAGGATGCTTGTTAAAATAAAGAGTAAGAGTAGAATGGGCTTTTGCATGTTGTGTTATTTTAGCTCAAATTTAGTTTTTTAAATTGGTTCTACAGTCAAAACGATGGATGGATTATATAAGATTTACGACTCAGAAGAGTCGTGTTACTGTTGCAGTGGAGAAGTAACACGACTCTCCTCAGTCGTATGCTAAACAACCGTCTTAAATTCCCCCGGCAAAGAAATCTCCAAAAATTCCAAATCTTCTGAACAATGAATCATCCGACTTTTTCTATCAGGCGGCATCACAAAAGCATCCCCTGATTTTAAAACATGTTTACCTTCGGTTACAACTTCTAGTTCAAGACTACCTTCCAAAATAAAAGCAAATAAAATATCCGTCGTATGACTAGCCCATTTTGTAGGATTAGCAATTGCTATAGGGCGAACAACTTTCACATCTGCCAAACCATTCGTCGCTGTATTAATCCCCGTAAATCTAGCTTCAAAACCAGCGATTCGCCAAGGTTGCCAAGTAGCATTTTTTAGCTGATGATGACAAAAGGTTTGTCCGCTAAAAACCCTATTTCGATTAATCGTTTTGGTCGGTAGTTCTAAATCATGGTCAATCGTCGTCATATGTTCCGCAGGTACGCCAATTTCTATCACTTGCAGATTATCCGAAGCTTCTAAAACTTGATGTCTAATTTCTGGCGGTTGGGTCACACAATCACCTGCCCTTAAAATAAACGGCGGTCCTTGGTCTTCATACACCAGTTTCACCCAACCTCGATAGCAATAAATCAATTGAAAACCAATGGTATGATAATGCACCATATCAGGCACAGGGCCTCCCGTTGGAATATGGATATGCGACGCAATAATACTACCTCCCAAGCGGTCTGGAATCAAGTCTCGATACATCATCCCCGCTCGACCAACGACCCAAGGTTCACCACCTGTTAGTCGCCTCGTTTCAAATTTATGCTGAGTTTTAGGGCGCTCTAGTTGGTAAGTTTTTGGATGTAATTCTATTTGCGTCCCGTTGGGGGCAATTAAGATATTTTGGGTAATGGAAAATTGGTCAGGTTCATCGGTTAATAGCCGAATATGGCTGGCAGCGACTTGGGCATTTCGGTCTATTCTAAGTGCCAATCCATGCCCCGACATAATCGCCACTTGTGGGTCATCTGCTGGAAAAATCTGGTCTAATCTAAAGCCTATTTTTTGGAAGAAATCCATTTCTTCGGTGAGGTTGTTGGTTGGGAGGAGGAGTTGAGCTTGGGCTTTATTATTTTCCATTTATAATCTGAACTTATTATAAGCGTCAAAATCCGTTGTCTTTTAATTATCCGTTGTAGATTTAATTTTTACAACGGATAATTAAAGGGCAACGGATTTTATTTTTGTAAGAAATGAACTAATCAACCAAATTCTTTAGCATCTTTATCGCATTCCCATTAGCAATCGCCTCTTTAGCCTCAGCGATACAATCCTTAATATCTACTGTCGGCTTAAAGCGTTGAATGGCAAAACCTGCATTGGCACAAACGGCCATTTCTTGTGGAACCGTTCCATTTCCGCTTAAAACATTGGTTAGAATTTTTGCAGAATCTGCTATCGTTTCACCTCCCTTTAAGGCATCAGGATTAAGCGTTTCTAAACCTAAATCTTCTGGGCTAATCACGCCATCAAAATGATTCGAGCGTATTTCAAATGGGCTAGTCAAAGAAATTTCATCATAGACATCTAGTGAATGAACCGTGGCATAATTGATGCCCATATCTTCAAAAACTGCTTTATATAGCGGTAACAAAGCCGTAGAAAAAACACCCGTTAATTGATGATTGGGTCGAGCAGGATTCAAGAGCGGTCCGAGCATATTAAAAAAGGTTTTTACTTGTAAACCTCTTCTAATGCCACCTACATGTCGCATCGCTGGATGGAACAAAGGGGCATGCATATAGCAGAAATTCGCTTTGTCCAAATAAGCTCTTAGCGTATCATAATCATTGGTCATTTTATAACCCAAGTGTTCCAACACATTGGACGAACCGCAATTAGAAGAAACGCCGACATTTCCATGTTTGGCAACTTTATAACCTGCACCTGCTACGACAAAAGAAGAAGTGGTCGAAATATTAAAGGTATCTTTTCCATCGCCTCCCGTTCCACACATATCAATCGCATCCAAATCGGAAATATCAATGTATAAAGCCAATTCTATCATTGCTTCTCGAAATCCTGCCAGTTCTTCCCCTGTAATTGGGCGCATTTGGAAGCAAGTCAATAAAGCAGTCGTTTGATGTGGATTAACTTGGCCTTTACCAACAGCCGTTAGAATCGCTTTAGCTCGTTTTTTATTTAACTTTTCCCCTAT
>CALFWI010000125.1 GCA_937928615.1 uncultured Saprospiraceae bacterium
ACATCTTGCTTTCGGGATTAAAAGCGAATGGAGTTAATGTATAAGGGAACTTTAGTTCCCTGTAGGTATATGTCTAGGAACTGAAGTTTCTCTATACAACTACTCTATCCCTGCCCGAAACGATTTTTTTTAATCAAATCGTTTCTTATGAAAAAATTTTACTTTTCTTTCCTTTTTGTTTTTATGACTAATTACTCTTTTACACAGAGTATTGCTTCTTTTGAGGAGTTAGATTTACCACTAGATACCTTCCTCAATAACGCCGATACTTTAGGTGGTTATCAAAGTGGAGATGCCTTTTTTCCAAATGTATTTAATCCAAATTTTGGTGGTTTTTGGGAAAGCGGATGGGCTATTTCTACTATGAGAGATGATAGCACTTCTGGTTTTTCTAATTTATATGGCAATATTACAGGTAGTGGTAGCAGTATCGAGGCCACTTCAAAAACTTTTGCGATTGGGCAACAAAATTCGATTATCCAGCTAAACGGAGCATCCAAAGGAAAAGTAGTGAATGGGTTTTATATTACAAATACCACTTATGCGCATAATAGCATGCGGGACGGGGATGATTTTGCCAAACAATTTGGAGGAGAAAATGGAACAGACCCTGACTTTTTCAAATTAGATATTCGGAAATTTTACAATGGAGTATTAGATACCAATGCAGTTGAATTTTATTTAGCAGACTTTAGGTTTGAGGCAGATAGTTTAGATTATATTGTTGACGATTGGCGATGGGTAGATTTAAGTGACTTAGGAAATGTAGATAGTTTACATTTTACTTTAAATTCTAGCGATGTTGGAGATAATGGCATTAATACGCCCTTATTCTTTGCAATTGATCATTTAGAAATGTCCAATTTAGCCATCAATATTCCTACGGATGAAAACATTTCTACCTTCGAAGAAAATAATTTGTCAACGAATAGTTTTTTAAATGGTTCAGAAGGCGTAAATGGCTATGCAAGTGGACAAGCATTTTATCCAACTCGATTTAGCCCAGATTTTGGTGGTTTTTGGGCAGAAGGTTGGGCGATGTCTACGGTTAGAGATAGTAGTACTTCTGGTTTTGGAAATTTATATGGTGCAAAAACCTTTTCTGGAGTTAACTCTTTTACTTATGCGGTCGGACAACAAAACGCTAAAATTCATTTAGAGGAAAACGCAGCAGGCAAAGTTGTCTTTGGTTTATATATTACGAATACGACTTTTGCCTATAATAGTATGAGAGATGGAGATGATTTTGCCAAGCAATTTGGCGGTGAGGATGGAACAGACCCTGATTTTTTCAAAGTAGAAATTCAGAAATATTCCAATGGGCAATTAGCTCCACAAACAGTAGAATTCTATTTAGCAGATTTTCGTTCAGATGATAGTGATGAAGACTATATTGTAAATGATTGGCAATGGGTAGATTTAACGAGTTTAGGCAATGTAGATAGTTTACAGTTTACTTTGAGTTCATCAGATTTAGGAGATTATGGCATCAATACGCCACTATTTTTTGCGATTGACAATTTAGAGCTTACGGATGCTATTTCAACTAGTAATGAAAATATTCTTTTAAATAAAAACCATGTAGCATTCTATCCAAATCCTGCTATTAATGAATTGATAATTGATTTTAAGGATGACGATAGGACAGGAACTATTCAAGTTTTTGATATGCTAGGACGTTCCCTAATTCAACAATCTTTTGATACGCAACAACCTAAAGTAGATGTATCTAGCTTGGAATTTGGTACTTATATTTTACAAATTGTTTCTAGCGAAGGCAAGCGTTTTTCTAGTACTTTCGTGAAGCAGTAGGTTGAATTATTTGTTTTTTATCACAACTTGTCCCGATTTTTTCGGGACAAGTTGTCGTAAAAAATCACTCAAATTCTTTCTTTAAAACCTTCTTAGTGACCTTTCCCAAAGTATTTCTAGGCAATTCATCCTGAATAATAAACTTTCTAGGAATTTTATAAGCAGGCAATAATTCTTTGAGCCATTGTTTAATGGCACTAAAATCCAATTGTTTATCATCACTAATTAGGCTTGCTGCCACAATCTCTCCCCATTCTTTGTCAGGTAGACCAACCACCGCACACTCTTTAATAGCTGGATGTCTGCGTAAAACATCTTCTATTTCTAAAGCAGAAATTTTATAGCCACCAGACTTAATAATATCTACAGAATCTCTACCTAATATTTTAAACATACCTTCATTAAAAATGGCAATATCGCCACTTCTAAACCATCCATCCATATAAGCAGCTTTAGTAGCTTCTGGTTTGCGCCAATATTCCTTGAATACATTAGGCCCTTTAATTTGAATCTCTCCCGATTCACCTGTTTCTTTGACATCCCTCCCATCCGCATCTACTAATCTAATCTGCACACCAGGCAAAGGCAATCCTACATGACCGGGGCGTCTTTCTGTGCGATAAGCATTAGATAAAGCCATACCTATTTCTGTCATACCATATCTTTCTAAAAGAGTATGGGTACTTATTTCTCTCCACTTTTCTAACACAGGAACAGGTAAAGCAGCAGAACCCGAAACCATTAAACGCAATGCTTTTACGCCTTGGGATAATCGTTCTTTTTCTTCGGTAGTAGCAGCATCCCAAAAAGCAATTAATTTAAAATAAATGGTGGGAACTGCCATAAATAAAGTCAATTGT
>CALFWI010000126.1 GCA_937928615.1 uncultured Saprospiraceae bacterium
AGACAAATTGAAATACCTATTGATTGAGCTTTCTTATGTACTAGACAACTTTCGGTATTCCATCCCCTACTATCTTTAAAACGCTAATTTACTTCATCTGGTTTAATATTTCCGAACATAGATTGGAAGCTACTAATTCTACATTAAGATTCTATAGGTCAGAAGTCAGACCGTCAATTAAAATTGACTGTCAGACCATTTCATTGTCAGAAAAAAGACCCAAAAATTGATTTTATTCCTAAATGAAGTCTGGTTTCTGACAGTAAAACGGTCTGATTTCTTAGAGTCTTAATGTAGAACTACTCAATGAATATTTTTCATAAAACGGAACATTCATTTTTTACTTTTCTTATAACGACTTTAGTAGTCTTACTTATTTTATCTTACAAATATTATTCCTTTTTAAAATACAAAAACCTATCGGATACTTTGAAAGCATCTGATAGGTTAGAGAGGAGAATTAGCAATTTATCAGACAACTTCAAGGTGTCTGATAAGGATTATACGCCATAAATTCCGCCAAATTTCTTGCGAGCGTAGTCCATAAAATATTTAAAATTCAATTTTTCTCCTGTTATCTTTTTGCATAATTCTTCGGCATTATAGTAGCGTCCGTGTTTATGCGTATTCTCTCGCAACCAATCTAACAATGGTTGAGTATTCCCATTTTCAATTTCCTTTAATAGATTAGGAATTTCCTTTTCTGCTTGTTGGAAAAATTGCGCTGCATAAAAACTGCCTAAAGAATAAGTGGGGAAATAACCGATGCTTCCATGCGACCAATGAATGTCTTGTAAAATACCATGTTTGGCATCTGGTACTTTTACGCCTAAATATTCTTTGTACTTAGCATTCCAGATTTCTTCCAAATTATCCACTTTTAAGCTACCTTCCATCAAGCCTTTTTCTATTTCAAAGCGAATCAATACATGGAAATGATAGTGTAATTCATCTGCTTCTGTACGAATTAGATTAGGTTGGATTTTATTAATGGCTTTATAGAATTTTTTAGTGGAGACTGCGCCTAAATTCTTAGGGAATTGTTTTTTTAAGCCTTTATAATGCGCCTTCCAATAAGGTAAACTTCGACCGACATTATTTTCCCAAAGTCGAGATTGCGACTCATGAATGCCCAAAGAAATATAAGCGCCCAAAGGCAAACCATATTGGTCACTTGGCAAACCTTGCTCGTATAGTGCATGTCCGCCTTCATGAATACAACTCCAAGTCATATTCATAAAATCATTTTCATCGACTCTAGTTGTCACCCGTACATCTTCTGGCGAAAAGTTAATCGTAAAGGGATGTTCTGATAAATCTTGTCGTCCTGCTTTAAAATCATAGCCCATATTTTTGAGCAATTTTAAGCCAAAATCCCATTGTTTGTCTTTATCGTATTTCTTGTATAAAAAGTCGTCTTTTACTTGGGACTTCTCTTTCAATTCTTTCACAAAACCGACTAGTTGCTCTCGAACATCTTTGAATAAGATGGTTAAATCTTTGGTCTTGGCATCTGGTTCGTAAAGGTCTAAAAGGGCATCATAAGGGTGGTCTTTGTACCCAATTAATTCTGCTTCTTCGCGACAAATATCGACGACTGCGCTTAATTCTTTTTTATACACCTTAAAATCATTGGCTTTTCTGGCTTCTACCCAAGCGTGGTAAGCCTTAGAAATAGCTTGCGATTTTTTAATGACAAATTCCTTAGATAATTTAGTAGACCGTTCATATTCTTTTAAACTCAATTTTACATTCTTCGCCTGCCGCTTATCTAATTTGCCCGCTTTGTCATTTAAATCCGCTAAGAGTTTACCTAATTTTTTATCGGTAAAAATTTCATGCGAAATACCTGATAAAGTCGCTACTTGCTGCGAACGGAATCGAGCGCCTTTATCGGGCATATACGTTTCCTTATCCCAACTTAATAAACCGATGGCGTAATCTACGTCTGCTCTTTTTTGCATCGTCGCCACGTAGTCTTGGTATTTTTTTTGAATTTTAGTCATTGTGATTTATATTTCTGTCGTGTTATGCTGATAATTATTGGAATGATTTGGTGAGTTGCTGATTGATTTTTCTTTGTAGCGGATAAAATCAACGAAACAGGTTATTTTTGATTTCCCCACGAATTTTAGGGAGTTATTTTATTTTTCAACATTATCTAATCTAAGTATTTGCGATAATTTTCAATTTTCTTTTTAAGTCGGTTTGCCAAATACTTATTTCCTTCTTTTAGTTCATCATAAATTAATTTAGCTTCTACTAAATACTTACTCTTTTTATCATTGGTCCAATAAAATGGTGGGGCATAAAGATTACAAATCCTATCAGCCATTTTTACTGCCCAAACTTCTTTTGGTTGTTGTTTAATTCGATTTAGGCTATCTACCATCATTGCTCTTTTATCTGCTAAGGCCTCGTTTTTGGTGAGTGCTAAAACGCCATCAGCTACTGTTTGCCCAAACTTTTCTTGGATAATTTTATAAGAAGCTTCGGTATCTTCAATGGTATCGTGCAACATGGCACATTTGATAGCTAAGTCCACATTTATTGCTTCCGCTTCATTGATAGCAGCTAGTATTTCAAAAACGACACTTCCTATATGATTGATGTATGCTACTTGCTCGCCTTCTTCTTGGCCACCATATTTTTGACCGTTATGTAGTTTTGTAACTAAATGCCATGTTTTTTGTAGTTCGGTTATTGACCATTTTTGCTTCATTTTTCCTTCTTTTCTATTTCTAATCATAAATTATGCTTGTTTCGTAGCCGCATAGAATAACATCCCCCAACCAATAATAAAAAAAGTCCCGCCAATTGGTGTAATCGGTCCTAACCACCACCAACTTTCAATCCCTAAAAATTCCCGACAAGCCAATAAATAAATCGACCCCGAAAAGCAAATAATACCTGCGGTAAATAACCAGCCTGCATTGCGTAACCATGGGCTATTTTTCATCGGTGCTGTTAAAATAGCCAGCAAAATTAACGCCAAAGCATGGTAAAATTGATACCGAATGCCTGTATCAAAAGTAGTTAATTGGGCGATGGATAAATGATTTTTTAAACTGTGTGCGCCAAATGCGCCTAAGACAACGCCTAGTAAGGCGAAGAAACTGCCTAGTTTTAGGAAAGTATAGTTCATATTTAACGGTTGCGAGTTGCCAGTTGCGAGTTACCAGTTGTCGTCAAACTGGCAACTGGTAACTGGTAACTCGCAACTGGTAAAATTATTTTTGTACGTAAATCACATATTTCTCCGCAAATTCTTCCTCTTTAAAAAAGTCATTAATTGGATAAATTTCTACATAATTGCCTTTGGGAATATCTTTGGCCTCCGCTTTCACATCTCCTCCTTTTAATGCTAAAATACCATTTGGAATCGCATGCTTTTCTTCGTTTTTAATTAAACGTTGACTCCATTTAATCAATTTGTCTAATCTGGCAACAGCACGAGTCACGACAAAATCAAATTTTCCTTTGATTTCTTCCGCCCGAATTTGCCGAGCAGTTACATTTGTTAAACCTAAGGCCTCTGCAATTTCTTGTACGACCGTAATCTTTTTACGAGTACCATCAATCAAAGTGAAATTA
>CALFWI010000127.1 GCA_937928615.1 uncultured Saprospiraceae bacterium
GTAAAAGTTGACCAGCCATTACGCCCCAAATGGTATGTGCCGCAGTCGGCAAACAGTTAATAGTTACCCAACCACCGCCGCCATTTATTTTACCCATTAATAATAAATCCATCCAAGCACCAAAATTTTGGTCTTTGACAAATGGAGCCGTTGGATCATAACTTCGATATAAAATTTCGGTGAGTATTAAAAAAAGGATGGAAGTACTTAATTGTATTTTCCAAGAAAAGCGCATTAATAAAAAAGCGACTAGAATAGTAAAAGATAGTTGGGTTAATACATTCCATAGTTCCCAAACGATTTTGCTGCTATACACACAATGTAAACCTGTACCAAATAAGAAGAGTAAGAAACAACGACGTAAAATATGTTTAAAAACCGTATTCCAATCATCTCCTTTATTCAGCCGACTTTTTAAAGAAAAAGGCATCGCCACGCCTACAATAAACATGAAAAAGGGCTGAATTAAATCCCAGAATCGTAAACCATTCCAAGGATGATGGTGGAATTGATGAATGAGATGTCCACCTAAACTATCTGCTGGAAAATAATCGGTTAAAGCTTGATAGACAAAAGCAGCTTCTGCCATTAACAGAAACATGGTTAAGCCTCGATAAGCATCCAAAGATAGGAGTCTTCCTGAAGGGAGATTGGTTTTGTTTTTCATGTTTTGACTACTTGTTTGGTAAGTTACAAGCTTGATTTTTAGTTGACAGAGATTTATTAAATTCTGAAAACCAGCCCGCACACAGTCTGGCGGGTTTAGCAAATCGAAAGCTACTGCCTACTGCTACTACCTACTGCTACCGTTTTTTGTTCAACCACTTTCTCTGGTGCAGAAAATTCCAAAACCCCGTCATTCAAGGCGGCATTACCAATCAATTTTCGATCAACCAGATAATTTTGGTCTAATCTCCAAGGTTTTTTAGTGCCTTGTTTAGGTAAGGTATCAATGACTCTACGAATATAGCCTGAGCTAAAATCTAACCAATCTTCTAGTTCTAAATTAGGATCATTTTGTTTCGGTACACATTGGCGATGGCCATGTTCATCCATATAATTGAGGAGTCGGCAAACGTATTGATTGGATAGATCACATTTTAATGTCCAAGAAGCATTGGTATAACCAAAGGCTAAAACTAAGTTAGGAATGTCGCTAAACATCATTGCTCGATAGGAAATAGTTTTAGATAAATCAATCTTTTTACCATCTACTACAAAATTAATCCCGCCTAATAATTTTAAATTTAAGCCAGTTGCCGTGACGATAATATCCGCTTCTAGTGTTTTACCAGATTTTAATTGAATACCATTAGGGACGAAAGCTTCAATATGGTCGGTGACCACGGATGATTTATTGTCTTTGATAGATTCAAATAAATCGCCATTAGGCACTAAACAGATTCTTTGATCCCAAGGATTATAAGAAGGCGTGAAATGTGTTTTTACATCGAATTCTTCCCCCAATTCTTTTGCTACTCCCCCAATCAACATCTTCTTCATGGTTTTGGGATATTTTCGAGCAATGTTAAACATGAATCTTTGCATCAAGATTTTACGCCAACGATTCATCGAATAAGCAAATTTGCCAGGGAAAATTTTATTGGTCAAATTAGCTAACCAATCTTCATCAGGCGCAGAGACCACAAAAGTAGGAGAACGTTGTAGCATGGTGACATGTGCTGCCTTTTTAGCCATTTCTGGCACTATAGTTACGGCAGTTGCCCCACTTCCAATGACCACAATTTTCTGATTGTCATAATTGAAACCTTCTGGCCATTTTTGCGGATGAATGACTTTGCCTTGAAAAGCTTCGATTCCTTTAAAGTCAGGCGTATATCCTTTTTCATAATTATAATATCCTGAGCACATCGACAGGAAATTACAAGTATAAGTCTGCGAAGTCTGCGATGCTTTATCATTCACCGTTAAGGTCCAAAGTGCGTCCTCCGAAGACCAAGAAGCATCAATGACCATTTGATTATATCGAATATGTTGTCGAATGCCAAATTCATCTACCGTTTCATGCAAATACTTCATAATGGAAGGGCCATCAGCAATAGCTTTAGGATCAGTCCATGGTTTGAAAGCAAAACCCAAAGTATACATATCTGAGTCAGAACGAATGCCTGGGTATTTGAATAAATCCCAAGTACCGCCCAAGGTATGCCGACCTTCTAAAATAGCATAACTTTTAGTAGGGCAATCTCTTTGCAAATAATAAGCGGCACTAATGCCAGAGATACCAGCACCAATAATCAAGACGTCTAAATGTGTATTTTGCATGAGTATATATATGTGACAGATTTTTCGTTAATATTAATTAATCTCTAAGATGAGAAATATTCGCTAATAATTCAAAATTATGGGGCTGACTTGTGTTTTTATTGCTTTAATCTGTTGGAAAAGGAGTTTAGGAGGAGATAATTATCAATTTTTACCTGACTATCTAATTTTGTCCATATCCTTTAAATGGTCTTTAATCTTCCTGTTCCATAATTTTTCAATTCGATCACAAAATCTTGATATTATTGCATAAATTTAG
>CALFWI010000128.1 GCA_937928615.1 uncultured Saprospiraceae bacterium
TTTGAACAAATAATGCTAGTCTCCCCTTTGAAATAACCCGATATTGCCAATTCCCTAAATAACCTACCTCAAAAAAATTAGCTAGTTTTTGTATCTTGCTAATAAATATCAAAACTACACCTAACTTAACATACGGATTACTATATGTCCACCTCAAAAAACAGAAGGCTTGCCGCTATCCTTTTTGCTGACATTGGTGGCTACACTTCCCTCATGCAAAAGGATGAAATTACCGCCAATCAAAACTTAGAGCAATTTCACCAAACGCTTAACGAAAAAGTCAACCAATACAAAGGTAAAGTCATCAATAATTATGGTGACGGTTGTGTTTGTACTTTTGATAGTGCAGTCGATGCGATGCATTGTGCAAAGGACTTACAAAGTGTTTTTCAACAAAAGCCAAAAGTACCCGTCCGCATAGGTTTACACAGCGGGGATGTCTATTTTAAGGACGATAATGTTTATGGCGACAGCGTTAATATTGCCTCTCGAATAGAATCATTGGGCGTAGCAAGCGCCATTCTTTTTTCTAAAAGAATTAAGAGAGATATTGCTAACCAAACCGCATTTAAAGTCCAATCTTTAGGCGAATTTCATTTTAAAAATGTGGAGAAAACGATGGAAGTGTTTGGTTTGGCGAATGATGGATTGGTTGTTCCAAAAGCAGCTGAACTAAAAGGTAAATTAAAATCAAAAAAGGATAAACAAGATAATAAAACCTTATGGTATGCGGCTATTCTAGGGGCTTTACTATTTATTGGAGGGCTGTTTGTTTGGAATGGGGATATGTTGGGTGACACTTTAAAAGTGTCACCCAACATATCGGCAACAGCCGATAATACCATTGTGGTCTTTCCATTTGAAGTTAATGGCAGTACCGACATTGACTATCTTGGGGCAGGGATGGTGGACTTAATTAGTACCCAATTGGATGAAATCCCACAAGTAAAAAGCATAGACCCGAATCAAGTATTTAATCAATTGGAAGCCGAACCTTCTATCTCTCTCAAACTAGATAAAGCAAATAAACTGGCGGTAGCTATGGGCGCTGATAAATTTATCATAGGAAGTATTACCCAATTAGGAGCAATCCTACAATTGAATGCGACAAAATATGATAGTCGTAATGGTCAAATATTGGATAAACAAAACATCAAACAAGAAAAGGGACAATCCATCACCCAAACGATAGATGAACTCATTCAACAATTGATTGCGCAGGAAATACAGGCTACCGGGCAAGAAATGAGCAGTTTGGCAGCAATAACCAGCCATAATTTAGAAAGCCTAAAAGCCTATTTGCAAGGGGAACAACGCTATAGGAAGGGCAACTATGATGAAGCCTACCAATTATTTAAGCGAGCTACTGACATAGATAGTACTTTTGCCTTGGCTTGGATGAGAACCTCAAATGCAGCTACTTGGAATCAAAAAATATCGGGGGCTTACGCATTTAGACAATGGGGAAAATATCGACATAAGATGCCCCAAAAATGGCAGGAATTTTATGAAACTAGAAAATCATATCCATCTTCTGATAGCAGAAGGGTCGAAAAGTTCCAACAATTGATAAACCGGTACGGTGAGCATTATGCTTTTGTCAATGGCATAGGGGAAGCGCTCTACCATTTTAATCCCGTTTATGGGAAATCTCCGTTAGCTGCTAAACCTTATCTAGAGAAAGCTTTGGCACTTGAGCCTAATAATGTGGAAGCGATGATTCATTTAAGTAGTATTGCCATCGTAGAAAAGAATAAAAAGCAATTGGAAGAATTCTTAGAGGAAGTGGATTATAACTCTATGATGTACCCCATGATGCAACTATCTTTACTACATTTCAAAGATTCGGTCACTACAGAAGAGCTAAGGGCCATCATCAATCATCCGTATTTTAACATCGAAGTCGTAATCAATGTCCTAGCGGGAACAGAAGATGGAAATTTTAATTTTTCTTTTTTTGAAAAATTATTTTCGATTTATCAAGAGACCGAATTAGTATTACATTACCAATCTTTTAAAACAGGAAGTCAAGGACAAGAAGTCAACAGTTTTGCTGCTACTAAATCCTTATTAAATCTAGAAGATAAATACTTTCCAGCTGCTCTTGAACCCTACGTTTATAATATGCCTGCTAGTTTAATGGTAGACCCTGCTTTCTTGCCTCAAAATAGTCAGTACGAAGCATTATTGCAGGAAACGAAAAAACAAGATGACCCTTGGAGTATTTATGCTGCCATAAAGTATGCAATAGCATTGCAGAGAGAGGCAGAAATTCCGATGCTAAAACAAAAATTACAAAGCCTTGCGACCACTCCTCGCCGTCAAAAGATGGTCAAACATTATGACTTTTCTCTACAAGCTTTTGAAGCCTATACGGCGAATGACCACGACCGTGCCTTGGTACTAATTGATTCTGCTTTTCAATATACTTTTGGATACTGGGAAATACAATATTCTGCTATTGACAAAAATTTGATGCAGGCGAATATATATGCCCAACGAGGAGACTATGACAAAGCCATTAGCTTTTTTAATAATTATTATGGGGTATTTATTTGGCAAGGAGAAATAAATGCTTACCAAAACTATAAATTGAGTGATTGGTATGCCCAAATAGGAGAAGCAGAAAAAGCACTACAACGCTGTAATTTGTTACTGGAACATTTTCAAAATTGTGATGAAAAATATCAACCTTGGGTAGCGGAGGTGACGGAACGGAGAGATCGGATTTTGAATAGGGTGAATTAGGGTTTGATGGTGGGTGATACTTTCAAAGTATCACCCACCATAGCTCCCAAAAACATACTATAAAATTAAAAGAGAAAACCATGAAATTTTACAAAAACCAACTGTTTCACATTTACAACCAAGGCAATAACCGCCAAAAAGTATTCTTTACAGCAGACAACTATTTATTTTTCCTATGGAAAATGAGAATGTACCTATTGCCTTTCGGAGATTTTATAGCTTGGTGTTTAATGCCGAATCACTTTCATTGGCAATTTTACGTTAGAGAAGTGGAAATTCAACGGAGTGTATTATGGGAACATAGTGATAAGGTAGAATTCCAAAGAAGAAGGAAAAAATTTGGCGACAAAGCCATGCCTGTTGAACGGAAAAACCATCGGACAGCAAATGAAAATAGCCTAATTAGCCTAAATCATGCCATTGGTACTTTGCAAAAAGCTTATACAGATGCTATTAATAAAGAGAAGGGTTGGACGGGCAGCGTTTTTAGGAAAAAGTGCAAAGCCAAAGACGGCTGGATTGATGAATTTGTCACCATAACAAAAAATGGAAAGGACGATTTTCGTTTTATGCCTGGCAATGATTATGGATTCCAATGTTTTAATTATGTTCATTATAATGCGGTTGAGGCAAATATAGTACCTCAGGCAATTGATTAT
>CALFWI010000129.1 GCA_937928615.1 uncultured Saprospiraceae bacterium
TATTATAAGAAAAATAAAGGCCATATTCCGTTCCAATGAATAATAAGTTTTCGTCTTTATGGTCTTGTTTCAGTACCCATACAATCGTGCCCTGTGGTAAGTCCCCAGCTATAGATTGCCAAGAATTGCCTCGATTGGTACTCATAAAAAGGTAAGGCGTATAATCCCCAAACTTATGTGCATCCGCTACTGCAAAAACGGTATTTTCATGATGGCTAGACACTTCGATGTCATTAATAAAGGAGCGTGCAGGAACTTTGGGTAATGCCCCACTCTTTCGCCAATTTTGCCCACCATCTTCACTAATATTAATCAATCCATCGTCTGAACCCGTATACAATAAGCCCTCCTTTATCGGAGATTCCGCTATAGCCGTAAGCGTAGCATATTTCGACATTGCACCATTATCATACAAAGCATCTACACTCCAAATCCTATCCATCAATTCCAATTCATAGCGATTAGTATTGGTCGTCAAATCATCACTTATTGGCGTCCAAGCATTTCCTTGGTCCTCACTCCGCCACAATCGTTGTGAGCCAAAATAAATTCGATGATTATCATGTGGGCTTATCAAAATAGGGCTATCCCAATTCCATCTTTCTGGTGCATCGTTAGGCCCTGCCTGTGGCTGAATATTTAATACTTCATGGCTACGACGGTCATATCGATGCAAAAGTCCACCTTGTATTTCTATGTAGGCAATATTAGGGTCTTTTGGGTCAAAATGCGAATCATACCCATCAGCCCCTAATGGTACGTACCAATCTTGATTCCGTACTCCTTCTACTTGCATCGTCCGTGATGGGCCAATTAAAGTCCCTAAATCTTGCGCCCCGCCAACGATATTATAAAAAGGGACGGCATTATCCAATCCAAGTTTGTAAAATTGGGAGATAGGCAGATTCGGAAAATGTCGCCATTTCATCCCTTCATCAAAACTTTCATAGAGGCCTGCATCCGTTCCAGCAATTAAATGTTGCCCATTATTGGGGTCTATCCAAAAAGCATGATTATCACTATGTTTTTCTCTTCCTGTCCCCAAATAATCAAAGTGCTTCCCCCCATCTCTAGAGACATGGATAAATACATCCATTTGATAAATTAAATCAGGATTTTCTGGAGACACCTCAATTTCTTGATAATAATGCGGCCCTGTACCGCCAGAGGTATAACTACTTCGTTTTTCCCAACTTTCTCCTTTGTTGGTAGACCGATACAATCCTTTTTCTTCGGTATTCGCCTCAATTGTCGCATAGACTAAATTAGGGTCAGCAGGGGTCACCGCCAATCCAATTTTTCCCATATCTCCTTTTGGTAAACCTGTTGCTACTTGTCCCCAAGTTTCGCCATTATCCGTTGATTTATAAATACCTGATTGTGGCCCTCCAGCAAGTAACGACCACGTATGCCGACGTCGTTGATAAGCCGCCGCATAGATAATATCAGGATTGGACGGGTCAAATTCCAAATCGGTCACCCCTGTGTTTTTATCAATTTTTAGGACTTGCTGCCAAGTTTTTCCACCGTCCTGTGTCTTATACACACCACGGTCGCCACCTGATGACCATAAAGGTCCTTCTGCTGCCACCACTACAACATCACTATTTCTAGGGTCTATCAAAATTTTACCAATGTGCTCTGATTTTGCCAAACCCATTTGTTTCCACGTTTTTCCACCATTTTGACTTCGATAAATCCCGTCTCCCCAACCTACATGCCGACCACTTACATTTTCGCCCGTACCCACCCACACCGTTTCTGTGTTATTAGGGTCAATCGCGACTGTTCCAATAGAATAAGAAGTTTGCTTATCAAAAATAGGTTGCCAAGTAATGCCACTATTCGTCGTTTTCCACAGATTGCCCGAACCTGCCGCCACATACCAAGTACTCGAATTCGATGGACTGATAGCAATATCCGCAATACGTCCACCCATTAGTGCAGGCCCAATACTTCGCAACTGGAGGCCATTGACAGCTGCTGTAATGGCTTGATTATTTTCTTTTTGGGCAAAGTTATCTGTAAAAGAAAAGGTAAAAATGACCATCCATAAAAGAAATACATAAAATTTATTCGTCAACATAAAATGATTTTAAAGTTAGGATTTAGGTTAATTGCTAATGGAGACCTTTATCATAAAAGGGGGATTTTATTCCATTTTTAGCCCAATATACGACGGCAGATACAAAACTTTAAATTTTTTCTTTCTTGAGTTAACCTTTAATAACTATTCTTTCTTATTCTTGCGTAATATCTATTAATGAATAAAACAAAATCATTTTTTCTAATTATAACGTTTTGCGGTGAAGCTGTCCCAGCGGGACAAAACCTGCCTCCAGACGACCGAAAATAGTTAAATAGCGGTCGTCTAGAGACGACGAGATATAGATTTCCAGTCTGGAAACTGAAAATATCGGCTTCTAAAAACCGTACATTATTTTTTGAATCTCAATAAAGGGTTCATTTTGAAAATCACCGCAATCCGTTACAATCAGCATTTTTTAAACATTACTAAAAATATGAAATTAATAAGATTCGGTAAAAAAGGAGCAGAAAAACCTGGAGTAGAAATCAACGGGAAACGATACGATTGTTCTGATTATTTTGAGGATTGGAATCGTGACTTTTTTCAAAATGGAGGCTTAAAAAAATTAAAAAAAGTCCTCAAAAAAGAAAAAGCTTGTTTGCCTAAAGTGTCTAAGAAAAAACGTTTGGGCAGTCCAATAGCTCGACCAGGTATGATTATGTGTATTGGGTTAAATTACTCTGACCACGCTAAGGAATCTGGTATGGACATTCCAACAGAACCAATATTGTTTATGAAAGCCAGTAACACCATTTCTGGACCTTATGACGAGGTAGTTATTCCAAAAAATAGTACGAAAACAGATTGGGAAGTAGAATTGGGCATTGTACTAAAAAAGGAAGTCCTTTATCTTAAAGATGAAGCCGCAGCAGAAAAAGCGATTGCAGGGTATTGTGTCGTCAATGACATTTCGGAGCGGGAATTTCAGTTGGAGAAAGGAGGACAGTGGGTAAAAGGAAAATCTTGTCCAGGTTTTACAGCAGTTGGTCCTTATTTGATGCCTAAGGAGGAAATAGCGGATGTGTTGAATCTTAAAATGAAGCTACAGGTCAATGGGGTACAAAAACAAAATGGCAATACCAAAACCATGATTTTCACTCCCGCCTATTGTATTTGGTACCTATCACAATTTATGAAATTGGAGGCTGGAGATTTGATTTCTACAGGTACACCTCCAGGCGTAGGGCTTGGTTTTTCGCCACCACAATATTTAGTAAACGGAGATGTGGTAGATTTAGAGATTGAAGGATTAGGGAAACAAAAACAATTGTTTAAGGCTTATTCAAAACACTAAGATGATTCAATTCTCTTTTGAATGTAAAGTAGCCATTATTACAGGTGCAGCGATTGGAATAGGTTTTGAAATTGCCAAGCAATTGGCTTTGTCAGGGGCAGCAGTGGTACTCAATGATGTAGATGAAACGGCAGCCAACAAAGCCGTTCAACTCCTTCATAAAGCTGGTGGAAAATGTATCGCAGTCGTAGGCGATTCAAGTGACTTAGCGGTGATTCAGCAAATGATAGACACGGCTGTTGAGAAGTTTGGCCGATTGGATTTTGCTATTGCCAACGCAGGCATTACTACTTTTGGAGGTTTTCTAGACTATCCTATTGAACGATTTCAGCAATTAATAAAAGTCAATTTACAAGGGACTTTCTTTTTAGCACAGCAAGCTGCCAAGCAAATGATTCAACAAAAAACGGGTGGTCGAATTATTTTAATGTCCTCCGTCACAGGGCATACTTTCCACCCTGACCTAACGACTTATGGCATGTCGAAAGCAGCCATTATTTTTCTAGCCAAAACCTTGGGGGTAGAATTAGCCAAGCATCAAATTACGGTAAACGCTATCTCCCCAGGTGCAACGTTAACAGAAAGAACCATTGAATTGGAAGCAGGAAATTATAAAAAAACTTGGGAACGCACGACTCCCAATGGTAAATGTGCGACTACCGCTGATATTGCCCATACTGCGCTGTTTTTATTGGCGGATGCATCTAGTCATATTACGAGTCAAACGATTGTGGTGGATGGAGGGTGGACGGCTATGAGTCCGCCGCCTGTTTGAAAGGCAGTTTCTTCATTTATCCTATAAAAACCTTCCTCTATGTTCCAATAACTTAAAAATAAATACTACCTTGCAAATTGGTTGACCAATTCAACAAAATAGTATTTTATGAAAAAAATTAGCTTAATAGTCCTAAGTATTTGCTACCTATTTCTTTTTACCATAGCACTAAACGCAACAACTATTTATGTAAGTTCTCAGCAAGAATTTGACGATGCGCAGGATAATGCAGCAATGAACGATTCGATAATTTGGAGGTCAGGTACTTATGCCAATATCTACATGGACATTAGTAAAGACCACCTGTTTATTTTAGCAGAAACGTTAGGCGGTACGATTTTTAATGGGGAGTCAAAAGTTGAAATTACGGGGGATGATAT
>CALFWI010000130.1 GCA_937928615.1 uncultured Saprospiraceae bacterium
TAAGTATGAATGTTAGCAAAGCATTCTAAATCCCACTAAAGAGTGCTTTGCCAACTTCAAATCCCATGAACATATCCTAAAATTATTAAGCTAATCTTTTATTAGCTTTTGCGTTAATTACTTAACACACTACAAAGATACGGGCAAAGTAAGGTTATCTAAAGTACAAAAATAGTCTTTTGTGAATTTAAAAAAAACAAAAAACAAAATTAAATAACTCATTATCAACAAATTGATTAAAAATAAATAATCAAAAAGTGAAAATAAAGTTATTTTTAATCATAAAATAAAGTTATTTTTTTTTCAAAAGAAGCCATTTTAGCCTAGATAATGTCGTATTTCCGTCAATTTAAAGAAGAATATTAGATTTTTTATATATGTCCATGTTCTGATTTCGCTTTTTGTCACCCAATACGATTCTTTTTATTTTATCAAGACTTTAGCTTTTAGCTGTTTTATATTTTAAAAAGAAAATAGCTTTAATAAACCTGCCTTATAAAATTTATAGCAATAGTTGTAATTTCAAGCCCTTAGAACAACCTTGTCACAAAAACAAGCAGACCAATCAATTTATGTACTGCGATTATATTATCTTGCAAATATTGTTTATCGAAATAATTCCGATAAACAATATTTAATTTTCCTACCCATAGAGATTTTCAAAAAGGCATAAGTTTGGTAAAATTGTAGTTCCTGCTAATAACATAAATAGTGACACCTATTTATGCTTACATTTCAATTCATAGAGATTTTCAAAAGGTATCAATTTGGTAAAGATTTAAGGCGTTTAACAAAATAGCAAATCATAGCTATTTTGATACATCCTTCATTGAGAGAAAAGGCTAATTCCCTCCCCTAAAACTGATTTATGTCCAAGGGCATATCGGTTTTTACGCTATTATAGTAACTATTAAGCCTGAAGAAAATGAATATTTTTTATCCAAAATTAATGATTACCTCTTTATTAGTCTTTATGGCTATAACGCTTTCGTATGCAAGCATTTATCCTATTTCTATTGACCAAAGAATCCAACAATCAACACAAATAACAATGGGAAAAGTCGTCCAACAATATTCCTTTTGGGATACAGAACGACAAAATATTTATACGGCTCATTTAATAGCCATAACAGCTTATTTGAAAAAAGCTAGTAATCAACAATATATAGAAGTCGTTACCCTCGGTGGGGTAATTGAAGAGGAGGCACAAATTGTTTACCCAAGCATTGAATTGGATTTGCATCAAACCTATTTCTTCTTTTTGGAAGCACCGCCTTTGTCTGTAATGGATAACAACAGCCAAGTCAATCGCACGCAGATACCAAGATTTGGTACATACAGCTATATTCAAGGTATCTTACCAATACAACAAAACAATTACATTGACTACCTCAATAAGTCGCCAAAATCCATTCAACAGTTATTGAAAAAAACACAAGCTTTAACTCAATTTATTCCTAAACATCCTGATGGCAACGCTTTCATTTTTGAAAAAGAAACAACGTCAATAACCATCGCCGCAAGAACTAGCATTACTTTAAAAAATGGGCTTGGACAAATTGTTCCTCATTTTCACGCTGGAATTCCTGACGAAGCCGAAACTTTAATTATTAGTGGAAACGGGTTTGGTAACACTCCTGGAATCGTACAATTTTCTGATGCCAACACAGGCGGAATAGGCTTTATTAGTTCTAATTATGAAACCGATTTGATTTATTGGACAGATACAGAGATTCAGGTAAAAATTCCTGCAAGAGCTGGAACAGGTAGCGTAGAAATCTATCATCAAAATGGTGGATTAGTAGGCAGTTCAGTCATTGAAATTGAATGGGCTATTAATCCCATTTTTAGTACTTATAGAGGATATGAAGAGCGTACTCGACAAAAAGCAAAGTTTTTAGATAGGAACGAAAATGGCGGATACACTTTACAAATTAATACGACAGAAGGTTTTCTTGCTGATAATCAGGCAATGGCTAGTTTTGAACGCGCCTTAACTACTTGGCAATGTCAAACAGGCATTAACTTTCAATTAGATAAAACGGGAACAACAACTGCTTTCGCAAATGATGGAATATGTATCATTCAATATAGTAAATTTCTACCAGCTGGCGTATTAGGCATAGCAACTTCTCGCCATAAATCTGTTGGAAGTAATACTTGTAGTAAAGAAAATACCTTGTGGTATTTAAAAGAATTTGATATTCAATTTGCTCCAAATAGTCAATTAACTTCTGGGCTTAGTTGGAATTTTTCAGTCAATGAGCCAACTTATCAACAATTCGATTTTGAAACCATTGCGCTACATGAATTGGGACATGCACATGGTTTAGGGCATATAGTAGGTACTGATAATGTCATGCATTATGCGGTCACCAATGGAGAAGCTAGAAAAAAATTGAGTGCCCAAGAAATTGCTGCTGGTTTGCATAAAATGGCTTACAGTACTGAAGAAAATTGTATCAGTCGATACACGCCAATGGAGCCATTAAACATGATTTGTTCCACGCAAGAAACAAACATAAATATTGCTGCCAAAGTAAAATTATTCTTAGAAGGCAATTTTAATGAGCAGCAACAAATGATGAATACGAACCTAACAGACGATGGTTTATTACCCATGCAACAACCATTTACAATTGCCCCCTTTGCTTATCAAGGTACAGAAACCATCGAAACAGTTCCATCGGATGTAGTTGACTGGATACTCTTGCAAGTGAGAGATGGTACAGATAGGACCACTATTTTAGAAACGAAAGCTTTTCTACTTAGAAAAGATGGGTTGGTCATAGACACAGATGGCAATGAAGTACTAACCTTTGAAAATTTACCTACAGGAACTTATTACATAGCTATTTTTCATAGAAGTCATTTACCAATTATTAGCCTGACTACTCATCCATTTAGCAATGTCCCTATCCTTTATGATTTTACAAAGTCAGCGTCAGCAGCTATGGGAGATACTCAATTAAAAGCTCGACAAAATGTCTTTATGATGAATGCTGGTGATTTTGATGGAAACGGTGTCATCAATAGTCAAGACTATAATCTTTGGAAACAAAACAGTTCTGCCGTAAATGTCTACTTATCTGCGGATGTCGATGGCAATGGCATTATTAATAACCAAGACTATAATCTTTGGAAGGCCAATCGGAGTAAAATTGGGATGATTTCTATTTCGGAGTAACATATAAATGCTGATTGAATAAAATAACAAAATCCGTTGTCCTTCAATTATCCGTTGTAAATTATTAAGACAACGGATAATTAAAGGACAGCGGATTTTTATCAATTTTTTAGTTGACGCTCTAGCCGTGTATCATTAACCGTATGCCGTCTAATTTTCGATAAATCCGAGCTTCCCAAGGTCGTAAAAATACACTTCGATTGGTATAATTAGATTGAACTATTTGGTACTCGTCAACATTCACAAAATTACTCAGTATTAATGCTTCTTCAGAAAAGTTCAAAATCACTAAAAAATCACCAGTTTCATCCCATCGACGATAGGCATAAACCGTCTCCGACTCTCCTGCCAATAATTGATAATCGCCATAAATTAAAGTCGGATTGGCTTTTCTATAAGCCAACATCTTTTGATAAAAATAAAAGATAGAATTCGTGTCT
>CALFWI010000131.1 GCA_937928615.1 uncultured Saprospiraceae bacterium
CGAAGTGAAATTTTCTATTAATGCTTATAAAATTACTAAAGATTATGCCGCCAACCTTAGAAATAAAATAGGCACTTTTAAACAGGAAACAAAAACTAGAAAAGCCCTCTTTTTAACGATGATAACGACTTATGGTATAGAAAAAAATAAACATTCCATTGGTTTAGTACAAAATGATATAACGATGGATGCTTTGTTTGTATAAAAAATATCAGTCAATTCAACAAAAAAAGGTGCTTCTGAAAAACTCAAAAGCACCTTTTTATATTTTCTGATAAGAAAAACGAAACCTTATCCGTGGAAAATCCTAGTTGTTGTATCAGTTATTAAGTATCCAACTTCAATACCTGTAAAAACGCCTTTTGCGGAACTTCTACATTACCAATCTGTCGCATCTTCTTCTTCCCTTTCTTTTGTTTTTCCAATAATTTCCGCTTCCGAGTAATATCACCACCATAACATTTAGCCGTTACATCTTTCCGTAGGGCAGAAATGGTTTCTCTAGCGATAATTTTAGCACCAATAGCTGCTTGAATCGCAATAACGAATTGTTGTCTAGGCAATAATTCTCTTAATCGTTTACAAATTCTTCGACCAAAAGAAACCGCTTTCGTTCTATGAACTAAAGCAGAAAGGGCATCGACTGGGTCACCATTTAGCATGATGTCCATTTTGACTAAATCAGACGCTCGATAATCTTTTGGCGAATAATCAAAAGAGGCATACCCTCTAGAAATTGATTTTAAGCGGTCATAAAAATCAAAGACGATTTCTGCTAAGGGTAAATCAAAAGTTAACTCTACTCGCTCTTGCGTCAAGTAGGTTTGTTTAGTCAACATCCCTCTTTTATCCATTGCCAATGTCATAATCCCCCCAATATACTCAGGTTTTGTAATAATTTGAGCGACAATAAAAGGTTCTTCTACTCTATCTAACCTGGTAGGGTCAGGCAATTCTGTTGGTGTATTAACAGTGTATTCATTGCCTTTTTTATCATAAGCAAAATAAGATACGTTTGGAATAGTAGTAATGACCTCTTGTTCAAATTCTCTAGATAAACGCTCTTGAATGATTTCCAAGTGCAACATACCTAAGAAACCACAACGGAAACCAAAACCTAAGGCAACAGATGTTTCTGGTTCAAAGACCAAAGAAGCATCATTTAATTGTAGCTTTTCTAAACTATCTCTTAAATCTTCAAAATCATCATTATCAATGGGGAAGATACCTGCAAAGACCATTGGTTTTACATCTTCAAAACCATGAATCGGTTCTTCAGCAGGATTTTCAACCGTCGTAATGGTATCCCCTACTTTAATCTCTTTGGAAATTTTGACCCCTGTGACGATATACCCCACATCTCCTGTACCTAGTTCTTTTTTGGGAACTTGGTCCATTTGTAAAATACCAATTTCATCGGCACTATATTGATTATCCACGTTCATGAAATGCACCTTATCTCCTTTTCTCATGGTGCCATTCATAATTCTAAAGTAGGCAATTACTCCACGGTAAGAATTAAACATAGAGTCAAAAATCAAAGCTTGTAGCGGTGCTTTAGGGTCGCCCTTTGGGGCTGGAATTCTATCTACCACCGCTGCCAAAATATCTTCTACCCCAATACCTGTTTTTCCACTAGCATGAATAATTTCTTCTAATTCACAGCCAATCAAATCAATGATTTGGTCAGACACTTCATCAATCATAGCCGATTCCATATCGACTTTATTCAGAATCGGAATAATTTCCAAATCATGCTCAATAGCTAGATATAAGTTAGAAATGGTTTGTGCCTGTATTCCTTGTGACGCATCTACCAACAAAAGTGCGCCTTCACAAGCAGCAATAGACCGAGACACTTCGTAGGAAAAATCTACGTGTCCTGGCGTATCAATCATATTGTAGGTATATTTCTCTCCATCCGTATGATTATAATACATTTGAATGGCGTGACTTTTAATCGTAATTCCTCGTTCTCGTTCCAAATCCATGTCGTCCAAAGTCTGCGATTTCATATTCCGCTCAGAGATGGTTTGGGTGAACTCCAATAGCCGATCAGACAAGGTACTCTTGCCATGGTCAATATGGGCTATTACACAAAAATTTCTAATATTTTTCATAGTTTGCAAAGATACACTTTTTGTAAATGTGGCGAAAGAGGTAAGAGCAAGAGTTACAATTTGTTTACAAATATTTAGGGCATCTTTCTTGCTTTCGGCTATTTGAGCAGGCGTAAATATAAAGGAGGAACGATGAATTTTGAGAAAATTGAAAATATAGATTGCTATCTTAACTATCTGACCAGTTATTTTACAGCATCTCTTATTACATTTTACTGTAATTTTGTGAAAACGATTACTGTTCATTTTAATCATCTTTTTTATGCCGAATATTATTATTAGAAAAGCGACTATCGAAGATTTACCTAAATTAACAGCTATTTACAACCAAGCGATTCAAGCCCGACAAACGGCGGACACGCTTCCGCTTACAGTCACAGACCGACAAGCTTGGTTTGATAGTCACCAAGCGTTGAACTACCCCTTATTTGTGGTAGAAAAGGCAGGAGTAGTTTGCGGTTATTCTACTTTAAGTAAATATAGAGGCGGGCGACATGCTTTGCGTTATGCGGTAGAAGTTAGTTATTACCTAGACAATACTTATCAGCGCCAAGGCCTAGGAACGATGTTACTAAAACATGCTTTAGAAACGATGGAAACATTAGGTTTTAAATATGCCCTTGCTATATTATTGGATACAAATGCATCAAGTATTGGGTTATTAAAGAAATTTGGTTTTGCAAAATGGGGACATATGCCCGATATCGGGGAAATAGATGGTCGTGTTTGTGGGCATTTATATTATGGAAAACACCTTTAGTATCAATAACTTAGACTTCCAATAAGAGTAGTAAAAGTTAGAAAACACAAGTATACAATACATGAAAAAAGTGATTATAGCGTCTAAAAATCCAGTTAAAGTCAATGCGACTAAGAAAGCATTTGAAAGTGTTTTTCCCGATGAAAAATTTGAATTTATCGGGATGCAAGTTCCTTCCTTTGTGTCGAATCAGCCGATGTCTGATGAGGAGACTTTGGAAGGAGCGATTAATCGAGCAGAAAACGCAAAATTGGCTCGGAAAGATGCTCATTTTTGGGTGGGTATAGAAGGAGGCATTGAAACAGATGGCGTAGCTATGGATGCTTTTGGGTGGATGATTATTTTATCGGAAAAGCGTGTTGGACAAGCTCGGTCTTGTACCTTTCCATTACCCCCTTACGTAGCAAAGGAAGTAAATGCTGGACAAGAATTAGGGCATGTAAATGATGCCTTTTTTAAAATGCATAATTCTAAACAAGGAGGAGGTGCAGTTGGTAGTTTAACGAGTAATTTGGTGACTCGAATGGATTTATATGTACAACCTTTAATTTTAGCCTTAATTCCTTTTTTACAAGAAAATTTATTTGAGGATTTTAGCGAAGCGTAAGAAATGTAAACTAATGACTAAGGAACAGTTCAAAAATGAACAATACATTTTTTTAATAGCCGTGGCGAATAAATCCGTAGCAAAATCAGGAATAATTTGTTCCTTTTATTTTAATCTGTTACCAAAGCTATGCCAACAAACCTCCGAATAATAGGCTTATTTATTTCCTTGATTACTTGCTTGGCTTGTAATAAAGATAGGGAAGTTATAGCAGAAGTCTCTATTGAGAAAACCTCTGAGTATATATTTTTAGGTCATATTTATAATAAGTCGAATAGAATAGACCCTCGACTAGAAGGAATTGATTACAGGGTTTATAAAGGCGTTTGGTTAGGAGGAGATTTATGTTCGGAAACAACCAGAGAACGAGCAACAATAGACTACTTAGACGATATTTTTGATTTGGGGAATGAAACTACGCATTGGGCGGTTGGCAATCATGATGTGCGAAATGGTAATTTGGATTGGATAACGACAGCTACAGGGCGAAGTTTATTTCATGCGAGTACCAAAGATGGTATTACGGTTGCTACTTTTGATACCAATGTTGGGCATGTAAAAGGTAGAGATGCTACTTGCGAAGACCGTATGGAACAAGCTGATTTTTTATTGAATCTAATAGATACGCTTCAAGCTTCGAGCCATTTAGTATTACTGACGCATTGGGTTGTTTGGGGAGAAGTAGAACCGAATATTCCTTGCGCTGCTTTGGCCAATAATTGTATCAATGGTTTTCAATTTCTTTGTGGCGGTGGGGCATCTAGGTTTCCTCCTTTTTTGTATGATAAATTAGTGGCTTTAGAAGAAAGAGGGATTGAGGTCATGGTGATTAGTGGAGATGGCGGCGTTTATACCAAACAATTTCATCATCAAACCCAAGCAGGGATTGATTTTTTTATTTCTGGTATTTTTTCAACCTTAGATAGAGATAACCCACCTAATGTCCCTAATGTAAATCTGAACCCTGATAGTGTTTTATTATTTAATCATTTGGTAGAAGCGCAGCAATTGGAGTGGAAATTTGTAGAACTAGATGAATTGATTAGGGAATAATCTGATTATTAAACCGCTCATACAAACAAAAGGCAGCCTGTCTTGTTCTTTTACTATTATTATTCATGAAACCTCTAAAAAAATCCTCTTATATTTGCAGCCCAAATGATGTTTTATTAGTAAAACTCATTATTAAATACTACCTGCTAATTAATTTGGTAAATCTTAGCCCTAAAATTTACTGACTTAATCAACAAGTGGTACTTAGTAGCAAACGATTATCCATTTATAGAAAAATTATCATTTTAATAATATGAGCTTAGTAGAGTTAAAAGTACCTGCCATTGGCGAATCTATCACCGAAGTAACTTTATCACAATGGTTAGTTGGTAATGGTGAATATGTTAAATTAGACGAAGCTATTTGTGAGTTTGAATCTGACAAAGCCACTTTAGAACTTCCAGCAGAAGCAGCGGGAAAACTGATTTGGGTAGCTGAAGAAGGAGATGATTTAGAAATAGGCGCTGTTGTAGCTAAAGTTGATACAAGTGTAACTGCTGGAGCGGAGACACCACCTGCCCCAGCACCTGTTGTGGAAGAAACTTCGACCGCACCAACTCCAGCTGCAACATCAGCAGCGGCAGGGCATCCATCACCAGCGGCAGCCAAAATAATGCGAGAAAATGATTTGGCGGCGGATAAAGTAAGCGGTACTGGAAGAGATGGTCGCATTACGAAAGAAGATGCAGTAAAAGCAGCCGCTAATAAAACAGCAACACCTGCACCAAAAGTAGACACACCTGCCAAACCAGCAACGGTTACAAGTGTTGGAGGAAGCAGAGGAACATCGCGCAAGAAAATGAGCCGAATGCGTCGAACGATTGCTAAAAACTTATTAGCAGCGAAACACGAATCGGCGATGTTAACTACTTTTAACGAAGTAGATTTGACGAATATCATGGCATTAAGAAAGAAATATCAAGAACAGTTTGTCGCTAAATATGGCGTTAAACTGGGTTTCATGTCTTTATTTTCTAAAGCTTGTGCCAAAGTATTATTAGAGATGCCTGATGTAAATGCGATGATTGATGGAGACCATGTGGTTTATCACGATTATGCCGATATTTCGATTGCTATTTCAACCCCTACAGGTTTAGTTGTTCCACCTGTACACAATGTAGAATCTTTGAAATTTCATGAAGTTGAATTAAAAATCAAAGAATTAGCAGGTAAAGCTAGAAGTGGGAAATTGACTTTGGATGAAATGAGAGGTGGTACTTTTACCATTACAAATGGTGGCGTTTTTGGGTCTATGATGAGTACGCCAATTTTGAATAAACCACAATCGGCTGTTTTAGGAATGCATACGATTCAACAGCGCCCGATGGCGGTTAATGGAGAAGTGAAAATACGTCCAATGATGTACTTAGCTTTATCTTATGACCATAGAGTAATTGATGGTAGTACGTCAGTTACCTTCTTAGTAAAAGTGAAAAACTTATTAGAAGATCCAACTACTTTATTATTGGATTTATAAAGAATAGAGAAGCGAGATGAGTCGGGGAATAAATGGGGTTGATTGCGATTAAAAAGCAAATAACATTCCTCGTAAAAGGGTTTTAGAAAAAGCAAAAAATAGATTGATGTTAAATCTAGTTGCTTATTCTAAAACCCTTTTTTATGCCCCAAAGAATCAAATAAATCCTTAATTTGCATCTTAAATAACGTCATTTTTATGAAAAAACAACTACTGTTTTTATGCTTAATTGGTCTGTTAATAAATGCTTGCACCAATAACTCAACAGAAAAAATAACTGTGGAAATGAAAGACTCCTTAAAGATAGCTTGGACAAAGTTGATTGGTCAATTTACGACCGATGAACAATTAATTACGGGTACTTGGCAGCAAATTGAACAGCATTATACCGAAGACCATAGAGCTTACCATAACCTTACACATATCAATAATATGTTAGAAGAGGCAGCTCAATTTGACCAAAAAATTACAGATAAGGAAGTCGTTTTATTAGCGATTTGGTTTCATGATATTATTTATGACCCCTTGAGTAAAAATAATGAAAAAGATAGTGCGGAACTCGCTAAAAAAATATTGAGTCAAACAGATTTAAGTCCAGAAAGAATTCAAAAATGTTATGACCTCATTTTATTAACAGTTAAGCACCAACCTGAAAAAACAGCCCCTTTAGATGATAAATTATTGATAGACTTTGATTTGGAAATCCTTAGTCGAGATTGGGAGAATTATAAGACATATAGTGAGCAAGTTCGAAAAGAATATTGGATGTACCCTGCCCCGCTATTTAAAAGTGGTCGGAAGAAAGCAATGGGTAAATTTTTAGAAAGACCGACCATTTATCAAACCCCTTTTTATCAAGAAGCGAAGGAAGCAAAAGCTAGGAATAATATTAAAAGAGAGATGAAGGAATTATTATAAAATCAACCGAAAGTGGTATTGCAAAAATAGGTAGGTGCTTAAAAAATAGTAGAAAAAAGGCGCAACGATTAAATATTAAGCACCATTTTTCTAACTTACATGCGATTAAAAGGATGTGTAAAAATTTCATCCGATAATTTCTAATGACTTTAGCTATCGAAAGTAAATTTTATTCGGTTTTCTTTTTTGATAGTTATGATTGCTAACCATCTAACAATTTTAGCAATCCAACAATTTTCAATCATGAATAAAAAAGAACAAGCGATTAACTCAAGAAGACAATTTTTGAAAACAAGCGCCTTAGTGAGCGGTAGTTTTTTCATTTTACCTAGATGTGCGATTGGAGGGAAAGGATATGTCGCACCTAGTGACAAGTTGAATATTGCAGCTATTGGTGCAGGAGGAAAAGGTGCTAGTGATATTAGGAATGCTTGGAATAATGGGGCGAATAATGTGGTAGCCTTATGCGATGTAGATGTGAACATGGCAAAAAAGTCGAGAGAATTATTCCCTAAGGCTAAATTCTATAAAGATTTTCGAGTAATGCTCGAAGAGATGAAAGACGAAATTGATGCAGTAACCATTTCTGGTCCTGACCATATGCATGGAGTAGCAGCGATGACGGCAATGGAATTAGGCATGCATGTGTATGTTCAAAAACCATTGACGCATAATATTTATGAGGCTCGACAATTGACGGAAGCAGCTAGAAGACATAAAGTGGTGAGTCAAATGGGAAATCAGGGCGCGTCGAATCCAGGGCAAGTGCAAATGATGGAGTGGTTTAATGCAGGCTTAATTGGCAAAGTACATACGGTAGAAGTATGGACGAATCGACCAGTTTGGCCACAAGGCATTCCTGTCCCACAAAATAATACACCTTTACCAGAACATTTGAGCAAGAAGGATTGGGATTTATTCATTGGGCCAGCACAAATGGTCGATTATGACCCTTTGTACCATCCGTTTAAATGGAGAGGTTGGTGGAATTTTGGAACAGGAGCTTTAGGAGATATGGGCTGTCATTTAATTGACCCACCTTTTAGAGTTTTGCAATTAGCTTATCCAACGGAGGTCGAATGTAGTGTCGGGCAAGTATTTAAAAGGGATTGGGTGCCAGAACATATTCCTGAAGGCTGTCCTCCTTCCTCACATGTACAAATAAAATTTCCAAAAACAAAAGTCAATGATAGCCCAATTACGATGAATTGGTATGATGGTGGAATTCGACCCTTTCACCCAGAATTGATACCAGCGGATGAAGAGATAGGCGGTAGAGGTGGTGCCAATGGAGTCATTATGATTGGTGAAAAAGGCATTATGACTTGTGGGACTTATGGTAGAAATCCAAAAGTGTATCGAAAAGGAGAACCAACACTGACGATGAGTGAAGATTTTGTCAATAAATTTCCGACAGAAGCCTTTCCTGAACATGGGCATCAAATGTCATGGACAGAGGCCTGTAAAGCAGGATTTAATAGTAAAGAACATCAAGGATTGACTGCTTCTTTTGATTATTCTGGACCATTAACAGAAACAGTTTTGATGGGCAATTTAGCGATTAGAAGTTATTCCTTAGGTAAAGAAGGAGA
>CALFWI010000132.1 GCA_937928615.1 uncultured Saprospiraceae bacterium
AAAGGGAATTTTAATATTTGATAATAAGAATATGCAAACAAGTAATAAAAGTCCAGCTATTACAAATAAAGTATTCTTTTTTTTGAAAAATAAATTGGGTAGTAAATATTTCAAATTAACATAAATAATGGTAGATAAAGAAAACAGGCTAGTCAACATTTTAATCATAAAAATTGAGGGATTCCCATACCCATTGGTTAGAAAAAAAGTGACGATGTTCCAACATCCCCACCACAACAGGATATGATATAAAATTCTATTTTCTTTCAAGGCTTTCATAGTACAAATATGGATACTTTTGTGTTAAAAATATAAAAATTTCAACCATCTGTTGTTTCTTATCTATCAATTCATCAATCTACTCAATAACTGAAGATATTACTTTAAAATTAGGGTTATTGAGAACATATCCCTCTTCTTCGATAAGATACGCCTCTAGGTTGAATATTTTTTACTATATCAATTAGTTTTCTCATATTTACATTCCAATTGAAAGCGCAGGAATCTCTATTTACTTATGCACTTGACGATTTTCCTGTTTATGGAGAGCCAGTAAAAATAAAATTGATAATTCCAATAAGTGACAAGTAAAAATCAGTCTAACAAAAAATATAAATTTTGCCCAAAAAAATATGCTTATACCTCATTTTAATCATTTCCTTTTGTCAAAGCTGTAACCACAAAAGTGAATCTACAAGCAATAATGATATTCCAATCTACAATTTTAGTACCCTAGAACCTCTTCTTTACACGACAACTAATAAGACCTATATTGTCAATTTTTGGGCAATGTGGTGTGTACCTTGTGTTAAAGAGTTACCATATATTGAACAATACGCTAATAAAAATCCAGCTGTAGAAATACTGCTAATAAGTCTTGATTTTCCAGAGGATATTGACACAAAGCTTAAGCCCTTTTTAAAGCAACAAAATATTTCATCTAAAGTAATTTTACTAGATGACCCAGATGCTAATACTTGGATAGATAAAATAGACCCGAATTGGTCTGGTGCTATTCCTTTCACTATCATTTTTAATAAGGAAAAACGAGCATTTTTTGAACATACCTTCGCTAGTTTAGAAGAGTTAGAGGACACTATAACAGAAACTTTAAACCTTTAAAAAGAATTTATTTATGAAAAATTTAATTTTATGTATTGTCGCAATTGGCTTATTATCTAGTGTGTTTTCTTGTAAAGGTGACAGACCATCAAGAGGTGGGCATAGTCCAGTACAAACAAAAACATTAGAGGAAATTGGAGGGTATAAAATTGGAGAAATAGCTACTGACTTTAACCTTAAAAATGTGGATGGTTCTATGGTTTCTCTAGCGAGTATAGACAATGCCAAAGGATACATTGTAACTTTTACTTGTAACGGATGTCCTTTTTCAAAAATGTATGAAGACCGTTTAATCAAACTACATAATACGTATGCGCCTAAAGGATATCCTGTCATTGCTATTAACCCGAATAGCTCTGGAAATAAAAAAGAAGGGTATGCCGCTATGCAAAATAGAGCAAAAGAAAAAGCATTCCCTTTTCCTTATTTAGTGGACGATGGACAAAAAGTATATCCAAAATATGGTGCGGTGAGAACACCACATGTATTTTTATTAGATAAAGAACGCAAAGTTCAATATATCGGTACTATTGATGACAATGCAAAATCACCTGAAGATGTTAAGGTTAAATACCTTGAAAATGCTATAGTAGCCATTGGAAAAGGAGAAAAACCCAATCCAAGTATAACAAAGGCTATTGGTTGTCCGATTAAAGCCCGTAGAATTTAATTTTTTTAAAACAGTAAACGTTTTACAATAAGTAATGGGACAAAATAATAAGTTGTTTCGCCTCAGCTCTTTGCTGTTATAAATGTAGCACTCAGAAAAGCGGATGAGGGAATATGCTACCGTACACTTTTTAGAATAGAAAGTGTACGGTAGTATTATATGTGGAGTAAGAAATAGTTTTCTTGTACTATTATACTTTACTTAAATTTTCTTTTTTTTAGAAAAAATGCCCCACCCTAATCATCAATCGACTATCTTCATCTGATTTATTATAATTAAAAGAAATAACTGCCAAGTTCAACGGGACAAACCAAATACCTCCTCCAAAACTTGTATGCCATAAATCTGAATCAGCTGCATCAGACCAAACTCGACCATAGTCGAAACTCCCTGTTAAGCCAAAGCTAAAAGGTAAAATTGGATTGTCTGAATTTCCACAATGGATACGTAAATCCGTATTATGAAAGAAGGTCGTTTCCCCTCGGTATCGTTGACTAAATAATCCACGAAAGTTTTCGTCTTGTCCAAGTGTAGGGGCAAAGAAAAAATCATACTCTCCTCGGATTAATTGAGTACCTAGGCGAGATGCTAGGACAAAATTTTGATTCGCATCGAGTGATTTATAACCTGTAATGGCCGCACCAAAAGTCGTAAAATTATCAGAAGTATTAGCTAAATTAGTCTGCCAACTGAATTCACCAGTCACATGGTATCCATCTTTCGGAGTAACTGGATTATCTTGATGCACTAATTCCACATTTGTTTTAATCCCACTATGCCATTTTCTATCAAAAATATCAGTTGTAACCCCATTGTCTTCCAAGCTAATGAAACGGTCCGCCGTATTGTCAATCTTTGTACCTTGTAATAATGGACGTACCGAGAAACGACCTCTATTTTGTGCAAACCGTTTTTGCCAACCAAAATCCAAATAAACTAAACTTTGTCGCACTCTATAAAATTCGATTTCGTCTATTAATTGTGAGGTCTCATTACCAAATCCAAAATAATTGAAAGCATAACGGTTATTTCTAACTTCGGCACTCGTTACTATATCCCAATTTTTGCTAGCATTAATAAACTCTCCTTCGTAAAAAACGTCTAATCCTTCGGTCGCAAAGGCATAATTTAATCCAAATTTATGTTGTTGACCATAAGGAATTTTATTAAAACGATTACTCGTATAAATTCCTGAAAATCCGATTAAAAAGCCATCATCAGCGTTTACCCCAATTAAAGGAAAAGGCATAAAAGTGTTTTCATCATACAAATTACCTAAACGGTCATAGGTATTCAACACCGTGTCTTTACTGGTTAAGTTTTTGCCCTCCTTACCTAACTGCAAAGAATTACCAGTTTTGCTATCATAGAACCTATCCATCCTCCTGATTCCTTTCACATTTGATTCATCAATAAACTCGTCTTCTCCTGCTCCGCCTACTACTTGTAAGGAGATACCTTTATGTACTTCACCACTTATATCGAAAACATCGGCTCCATCTAACCCAAAAAGGTAAATTTCTTTCGTTTCCTTTGTTTTGAATAAGCGTTCATAATACGGTTCTTTTTTCCGTTCCCCATCTTTTTTAAAAGCATAAACCTTGACGAGTGTTTGCTGGTCGTCCACTCTAACCACTTCAAAATATTCTTTTTTAGCCGTTCCTGTAATCGCTACATTTTTAGCTAATTGTTGGTAAAAGCTCGTTGCGATAGAAGGTAATTGGTCTCTTCTTGTTTTTAAAGCCTTGATAATTTTAGCGGCTGTTAATTCATGAACTCGGTCTGGGAAGTGACTAAATGCTTGTTCTATTACCTCATCTGTCAAATTTTCCTGCATAAAAGTGGCCTCTTTTAACCATTCTTCCAAAGACAATTCATTTAAAAAAGTATGGTCAAAATGACGAGAGTTATAGGTTGCCCATTTATAATTATCAATCGGCCTATCATAGTCAGCAAGTTGCTTTAATAAGGCATTGTATGGCGATAATATTCGGACGACAAAACCATCGTATTTGCTATAAGCTTGGTCTCGGTCACGAGGGACAGGACGATATATTTTTTCGTCTCCCTTTCCTTTAGTGACCGTCCAACGCCATTGGTCATCATGTCGGTCAAAATCACCAATCAATAAATCAAAAATACGACTTCTAGCGACCCAGTTTTGGTCAATGATATGGTTGTGATTTTTCACTAATTTTTCGGCTAAATCAGGCGTGCTAGTAAATTTTTCGGCATTCCCAAAACTAGCAAGGTTTGGCCATTTTTTAGAAGGCCGTTCTTCTACGATATAAACTTCCCCTCCAAATTTTTCATTGAAAGTTCCCAAAACAGGTTGTTTAGGAATATAATAAATTTTAGGATTCGCATGGTAAACGTTTACTGCATCTGCCAAAGTCGGAATTGACAAAGGAGCAAAAGGATGGGTTCCTAAATAATTATCTCTAAAAAGTGTCGTAACCAATCGCATTTTGTTAAATGGATAAGGCGTACTTTTAAAAACATCTTTCGTCAAAGAACGCATAGCATATTCATGTCCATCTGCATCTGCTAATCTAAGGGAATTAGTCTGCTTGCCACCTCCTTGTTTTAAAACTTCTACTCCCCCCTTATAAGTTGCCAAATCTAGGACAGGGAACTGATATTTTTCTAAATAAATAGATTGGTAATGTTCCCCCAACATAAATATTTGAAAATTCGTTTTTGCTTTAACTGGTGTTGTTATCGCATATTGTAAAGAACTATCTAACTGACTATTGTATTCCGAAAAAGAAACTGGTAAACTGTCGATAGGATTAGGAATATAGGGGGGTTCTATATGCGTATAAACAGCTTTTTGTGGAATGATTAAGGGAAATCCAGCCGCTATACCAGTTTTTAAAAAAAAGCAAATTACTAACCATAACGAAGTTAAATTTTTATTTATCATAGTATCTTGTTGTTAAGAGTTAAAGAGAATAAAGCAGCATAAAAATATTTAAAGAAGATGCGGACTCACGTA
>CALFWI010000133.1 GCA_937928615.1 uncultured Saprospiraceae bacterium
AGTTTTGAGCAGTTATATCAATTGCTAAACTATTGCTGAATTTGTATCCAACACCAAGGTCAACTAAATCAGTTGCTTCTGTATCTCCACTATAAATTTGACCGATATTGGCAAAGTAAGAATCATTATGTTGGAAAGCTATATTTGCTCTGAATCCAGATTCAGGTGTATAGTTAGCACCTAATCTAAATTTATTTTCAGGAGCACCAATAGACGTTCTTTCTGTTTCTCCTTCTGCTGCACCAACTACTTGTACATCAAATTGGTTTTTAGATAACCAAGAATAATTACCAAAGAAAGATAAATCTTGGTTAACATAGTATTCTAAACCAAAATCCACACCCCAGTAATCATAAGCTTCAAAAGTTCTATAACCAGCAGCATACTTTGTATTACCGCCACTTGGAACATTATCAGTAGGGGTTGTTGCCAAAATACCCCCTGCATTTAAAGCATCAATATTTGGACCAATAGCGGCTTCAAATCCAGCACCACCTTGAGTATATGCTCCTTGAATAGCTCCTAATAAAAGGTCTGCTGTAGGACCAGCGGCAGGGTTAGCATCACCTCCTAATATACCAAAGATATACGCTCTTAAAGCTGGGTCAGCTACATCTGCAGCTAAGTCAGCTGCGTAATCAGCACCAGATAAAATGTAAGATGGGCTGATTCCAGTAAATAAGGTAGCACCATCAATTTTTCTATTATAAACATCAAGCGTTACTGCCATTTTATTAGCCACTAAGCCTTTGTAGCCAACTTCCCAAGTATCTTCCGTTCTTAAAGTTGCGGCAGGCGCATTAATCAAGCCTAAAGGTCGACGATTAAATAAGTTAACACCTGTAAAGCTTCCAGTAACACCAGTTGGTGTATTAGCTGGATCTAATAAGTAAGCTTCAATTGCTCCTGCAACAGCACCTGCTGTAGCAGCATCTGCACCACCTGCTTGTAACGCACCAGAAATACCTGGAGTTAATGCTGCTAAAACGGCTCCATTTACAGCACCATAAGCAATCGCATTAGGGAAACCTGGTGTACCAATTGGTAAATTAGGAATACCCGCTGCTCCTAATAAACTATTAAAAACAATCTCTGGGTTATTAAAAGTTTGTTCGTCCTTATTTCCTACTAACCAAACATCCATTCCTGGAGGCGCGTTTACAGGGAAATCAATATTTATTTGTAATTGAGAAGGCGTACCAACTGCTCGGTTAAATCCACCTCTAATGGTATGTGTTGGAGATGGCTTGAAAACAAATACAGCTCTTGGAGAGAAAGCAGTTTCATCTAAAAAGTTAAATCGGTCACCTCTACCAGCTAAAACCAAGTCTAATTTTTCTCCTAGGGCAAACTTACCTTGAATGTAAGCACCTGCTATACTAAAATCATCATCATTTTCAAATCTGCCATAAACCTGATTTCTAGTATCCGCAGTAGATTGACGGTAATCAAATCCAGCAGTCCAATTCGCATCTAAAAGATTTGGTGTATCAAAATTATATTGTACTTGTCCTTCAAATTGCTTTCTAGCAATACCTGTTTCTAAACCTGTTCGGTATAAGAAAGTAGGTTTATCATCAGAACCACCATTATTATCTAAAATAAATGCTTGAGCAAATAAACCGCCTTTTTGCATTCTAACTTGTCCCCAAAGTTCTCTACCCTGAGACAATCCTTCTCCTTGAGAATTAAAGAAGACGTGCGAAGCAGAGTTAAATCCACCTGCAACATTGACAGATAAATCATCTGCTGGACGGAATTCTAAATTAGCAGTCAATGATTGTTGATTCCAAAAGTTTTGCATTGGATTGCCATCGCCGTCTTCATCTGTATCTCCAGGGCCCAATAATACCGTACCTGCACCAGTAGGGTCAACAACTTGATTAGAAACAGAGGGTCTTCTGATAGTTGAGTTTAATGCAGCTATTGATGCATCATCTACCCCTTCTCTTAAATTAAATTCACCTCCTCTTTTCAATACCCCATTGATTTTAAAACCAAATTTATCGGATACCTTAGTGGCATGTCTGAAAGAACCACCGAAAGTATTTAATTCTCCTCCGATTAATTCAATAGAAGTACCAGGTTGGTCAATAGCAGACTTTGTAATAAAGTGAACGACACCAGCTGTTACACCAGGACCATATAAAGCAGAACCAGGGCCTCTTACCACCTCGATTCTTTCAATATCCATATTGTTAATAGGAGAATTTAAAGCATCAAATGTACCTAAACCAGGACCAGATAAAGAACGGTAATCAATAATTGGGAAAGACGCAGAGCCAAAAAGCCCACCATCTCCTCTTAATTGAATATTAATCACACCAGCAGATTGCTGTTGGACAGTAACCCCAGGAGAGTTAACAATACTTCTTACCGCATTATCATTAGGTGTAGCTGCTAATTTTCTAGCATTAATCACAGAAATAGAAGCAGGTGCTTCTTGTACTTTTTCTCTTCTTCTTGAAGCAGAAACAACTACTTCTTGACCGATTAAAGCACTCGGTGCTAAAGCAATAGCCATACCAGATTGCGCACTTGTAATTTCTAGTTTTTGTTCTGCAAAACCAGTATAACTAACTTCTAGTGTCCATGGAAGTGGCGTTTCACTAGTAATAGAAAAGTTACCATCAAGGTCGGTACTTGCACCAACGGTGGTACCTTGAATAATTACGTTTGCACCGATTAATGGATCGCCTAATTCGGCGTCTGTAATCACACCACTAACCGTAGTTTGGGCGTGAAGAGTGACCATAGCAAAGGCAAGAATTGCTATCGTCAAAACGAGTAATCGTTTCATCATCTTAAGTGAGTTTTGATTTATAATAATATTTGTGAAAAATAAAATTGGATTAGCTTTTTAACCCAAACTGACATTTTTTTTATTGTATTTAGTCTTGTCAGAAATGTTTGTTATTGTAGAGTTAGCCGTTTTTTTAAGAATTGGCTTAAGTGTTAAAATTATGTTTGCTTTTAAGCTAAGTGTTCAATGCATAATTTTGGAAGTCGACAAATGTAGTGAAAATTCGCAAAAAAGATAGGTTAAACATAAAAAAAAATAACATTGGATTTAATATTAATGTATTTCTCCTTGATTTTAACATTTATGGTAGGAGTACGACAGGAAAAATTATTTTTTAAAAATAAAAAACCGCAAGACGTTAAAGCTACGTCTTGCGGAATAAAACTCTACTAAAATGTTAGCGAGCTGACCTACGAATAGGCCCTTGCCACCCGCTAATAATTTATTTTTAAACATGGAGGTATCAGGTGGGAGGAGTCAGGAGTCAGAATAAAATTAGTAGCAACTAAAATAGTTGGTTTCTGACACCTGACTCCTGAAATCTGATACCTCATTTTTATTCTGTATCAGCACCAAATGTATAAGTAAATTTCACATTCATCAATCTACCAATTTTTGGAAAAGATGGGAAAGTTCGATATTCCGAATTGAATAAATTGTTCGCAGATGCAGCAATCATGATACCATTATCCAATTTATACCCTATCCCTAAATCCACCAAATTCTTCACATCTGTATCTCCAGAGAACTGCCCTAAATCAGCAAAGAAAGAGTCATCGTGTTGAAAAGCTAAATTGATTCTAAGCCCACTTTCTGCTACATAATTTAAGCCAAAACGGAATTTATTCAATGGGACAGAGATGGAAGTTGCTGCTGTAGCACCATCTGCACCAACAACTTCTGCTACAAACCGATTGTCAGATACCATAGAATAATTACCAAAGAAAGATAATTCATTATTAGCATAATATTCTAAGCCAAGATCAGCACCCCAATAACTGATAGGAGCAAATGTTCGGTAACCCGCAGCAATGTGCGTGATGCCATTATCGGGAACTTGTTCCGTAGAAGTCGTACCAATAATCGTCAACAAAGGAGTAATTGCTCCTTGAAATCCATCACCTCCAGCAGTATAGGCTCCTTGAATGGCAGGTAATAAAGCATCAGCTGTAGCGCCAGCATCAGGATTAGCATCCCCACCTAAAGCGCCGACAATAAAGTTTCTAAGATCAGAATCTGCTACAGCAGCACCTAAATCTGCACCTAGCGTCGGGTTGTCTAAAGTATAAGTAGGACTAATGGCTGTAAATAAGGTAGCACCGTCTACTTTTTTATTATAAATATCAAGCGTCACCCCTAATTTATCGCCCAATAAACCTTTATAGCCTAATTCCCAAGTATCTTCTTTTCTTAAAACCGCTGCTGGAGCATTTATCAAACCAAGCGGCGCACCGCTAAATAAGTTTCTACCTGAAAATGAACCAGAGAATCCTCCTGGAGAATTAGCAGGGTCACTTAAGTAAGCACCAATAGCATTTGCTAAGGGTTCGCTACCAGTAGCTGCTACTAAACCAGGAATTAATTGAGCTAAGACTGCCTCATTTACACCTGCATAAGTAAACGCATTTGGCCAACCTGGTGTACCGACAGGGATATTAGGAAAAGGTAATGCATTAACAATATCAATCTCTGCATTAGCAGCGAAGGTCTGCTCATTTTTATTGCCAATCAACCAAACATCTAAAGCACCTGGGACAATACCTGCAACAGGGAAATCAATATTTGCATTTAATTGACCCGGTGCACCGATTGCTCGATTAAAGCCAAATCTTACCGTATGCTTAGGGTCTGCTTTCCAAACCATTACTGCTCTTGGAGAAAAAGCCGTCTCATCAATAAAGTTAAATCTATCACCACGACCAGCTAAGACTAAATCAATTTTATCTGCTAATGCAAATTTACCTTGAAGATAAACACCAGCAATGCTGTAATCATCATCATCTTCGAATCGACCATATACTTGATGCCTAGTGTCCGCAACCGCACTACGGTAATCAAACCCAGTTGTCCAATTGGCATCTAAGAAATTGGGTGTATCAAAATTATATTGTAATTGACCTTCTACTTGGGTTCTAGCGATTCCTGTTTCATTACCTGTTTGATAAAGGAACGTAGGCTTGTCTGTACTACCACCTGTATTTTTTAACCAGAAGACTTGCGCAAATAAACCGCCCTTTTGCATTCTAGCTTGTGTCCAGTATTCGTCTCCTGTACTTAATCCTTCTCCTTGGGAATTGTAAAACACTGCCTCTGATGCATTCCAACCACCTGCAATATTTACAGATAAATCGTCTGCTGGTCTAAATTCTAAAGTAGCATTTAAAATTTTCTGATTCCAAAAATCTTGCATTGGATTACCATCACCATCTGGGTCTAAGTCACTTGCTTCCAATAAAATTTCTCCCGGTTGAGTAGCATCTACAATATCATTCGTAATTGCAGGTCGTCTAATAGTTGTTCTTAATCTTGCGATTTGCGCTGCATCTTCCTCTGCATCTAAAGTAAATTCATCCCCTTTTTTGAAAACGGCATTTACTTTAAATCCAAATTTATCAGAAACTTTAGTCGCATGTCTTACCGAAATCCCTTTTGTATTAAGGTTTCCTGCTAATAATTCTACCGTAGTACCTGGCTTATCAATAGGTGATTTAGTTAAAAAGTGAACAACACCAGAAGTTACACCAGGACCATATAAAGCAGAACCCGGTCCTCTTACTACTTCGATTCGTTCTAAGTCAATCCCACTAATTGGAGAATTTAGCGTATTAAAAGTCCCTAATCCTGGTCCAGATAAAGACCGATAATCTTGAATAGGGAAAGAAGCCGAACCAAAAATACCACCATCTCCTCTTAGTTGAATATTAATTCTACCAGCCGTTTGTTGCTGTACCGTTACGCCTGGCGCATTTATTAGATTCCGAGCGGGATCGGTATTCGGAGAGGCCTCCAATTTTCTAGCCGTAAAGACAGAAATAGAAGCAGGTGCTTCTTGTATTTTTTCCCGTCTTCTAGAAGCAGAAATAACGACTTCTTGACCAAGCAAAGCACCAGCTGCCAGTTTAATAGCCATGCCAGTTTGATTGCCAGTAATGTTTAATTCTTGAGGCGCAAATCCTGTATAACTAACTTCTATAGTCCAAGGAAGTGGGGTTTCGCTACTAATTTCAAAAGTACCATCTAAATCAGTACTAGCACCGATGGCTGTACCTTGAATAATTAAGTTAGCACCAATTAATGGGTCCCCTAAATCAGCGTCTGTAACTACACCGCTAATAGTGGTTTGTCCATAAAGTGTGAGAGAGGTAGTCATGGCAAGACAAGCTACCGCCAATACGAGTAATCGTTTCATCATCTAAAGTGAGTTTTAATGTAAAATATTTGTTAAAAAAACGTGGATTAAAATTTAATCCAATTCAATATCCTTTTTTAGTATTTAGAATCCTTTTTAAAATTAGGTGTCGTTTTTTGCGATAGAGGATTATAGGCTGCAATTTTGTTGATTCCTTAAGTTTGGGCATAAACATAACTGTCCACCTATTAGCAGATAGCTATTATAATTTTGAGCTTAGACAAAAGTGTTTTAGCGTGACATTATGAAATGTTCGTTAAAAAAATATATATATTCAGTACGGATGATTTACTAACAATTTGTGGTTATGGTAAAATATTCTTTGTTAGTAATGTCGGTGGTTAAATTATTATTTTGAATTATCAAATGTAGTTAAAATATTTATATATCCAAATATATATTTTAATTAAATTAGAAAAGGGCTGTTTTATTGAATATAAGAGGGTTTATACGCTTATAAATTGCTGGGAATGAGTAAAAATGAGTGGATTTTATAATTAGAAATTAATAGCTATTTAAAGGGTAAATGATTAATCGTAAACTATTTACAGCATCAAATAGTTAAAAGGATTGCGTTTTAATATAACAAAACATAGTAAATGAAAATGTATTGTTTTGTTGTTTTGAAATAAATGACACTCGTTTTAATTCTTATGGAGAGTTATTTTTATGTTTCTTAATGCTTTAATGTTTTTGAAGGTACTTAGATATGCCAAATTTTAAAAATTTGGCATATCTTTTCTCAAAATAAATGTCGTTTCAAACGATAGGTATTAACCATAAAAAAAGCCGCAAAGATTCCAAAGAATCCTTGCGGCTTACGTTTTACTGAATAACTTCCCTGCCTGCCCCGAAGCATTTCGGGGTTATCCAGTAAATTAATTCAACAATAAAAATTAGTTGCCATAATTCACAGACAATTCTACTCGTCTATTTTGTTTACGACCAGCATTGTATTTATTATCCGCAATTGGGTTACTTTCGCCATAACCAACTGAATTTACTCTATTGCTACTTACGCCTCTATCCGTCAAATATTTCTTAACTGCATCTGCTCTCTTCTGAGACAAACGCTGATTAGATTCACTTGAACCAATAGAATCTGTATGTCCACCAATATTCAATTGGTAAGCAGGGTTATCTTTCATAATCGCAATTACTTCTCCTAAAACAACTCTAGAAGCAGAACGAATTCTATTACTACCTGTCTCAAATTGAATGCCTTGTAAAGCACGGTTGAATACTTCTGTTACTCTCGTAGGAACAACTGGACAACCATCTGTTGTTACGTTTCCTCCTAAAGTTGGACATTTATCATCTTTATCTGCAATACCATCTGAATCACCATCAGGGCAACCGTTGATTGGACCAGCCGCATTTGGACAAGCATCTTTGCTATCTGCTACACCATCACCATCAGAATCTGGGTCAGAAGGACAACCGTCTGCACCGTCACCAGCTACACCAGGACATTTATCAACATTATCCGCCACACCATCACCATCTGCATCAGGGCAACCGTTTAAAGGACCTGCTGCATTTGGACAAGCATCATCACCATCTGCTACACCGTCACCATCTGCATCTGGGCAACCCATTAAAGCACCTGCCGCATTTGGGCATTTATCATCACCATCTGCTACACCATCACCATCTGCATCAGGACAACCATTAACGGTACCTGCAACATCTGCACAAGCATCGTCTTTATCCAAAACACCATCACCATCAGAATCAGGACAACCTTGAGAACCAGCAGGACCTGCTGCTAAAGGACAACCATCTGCGCTATCTATAATTCCATCACCATCAGAATCAGGACATCCACCGAAAGCTTTTAAACCCGCAGTATTTGGACAGGTATCTTTGCTATCTGGAACACCATCGCCATCAGCATCCGCTCTTCCTTCTCCACCAAAATCAAAAGTTACCTTACCTAAAACTCTTCTACCAATCAAGGGCATATTAGGTAAAGCTCTATATTCACTATCAAATAAGTTAGTTGCGGTTAAATCAACAGAAATACCATTGTCAAATCTATATCCAACACCTGCATCTACTAGATTTTTTTCTAGCGCAGTACCAGAGAATTGTCCAGCATCTACAAGAAAAGCATCGTCATGTTGGAAGGCGACATTCGCTCTAAATCCATATTCAGGGGCTAAATTGAAGCCTAATCTGAACTTATTCTTAGGGATATTTAAGAAAGAACTAAATGGTAAGCCATCATCATCATCTTGCCCAGGAATCCATTCTGTTTGGTCTACCCAAGAGTAGTTACCAAAAAAGGAGACATTCTGATTGACAAAATATTCTAAACCAATATCCAATCCTAACCTATCTCTTTCTGCATCTGCAAAAGAACGGTAACCTGCAGCAACGTGTGTAATTCCGTCTCCTTGAGGTAATTGGTCAGATTCTATCGCACCAAAGATACCATAAAGTGGCCCTGCTGCTGCATCAAATCCTGCACCACCTTGTGCAAAACCACCAGCAATTAATGGGACTAATGCCCCTACAGTACCTGCTACTTGGTCTGCTGGAAGTCCTAATCCAGTCAGTACTCCCGTTAAATAAGGGGCTAAATCAGCGCCTACTTGTGCGGATAAATCACCAGGAACATCAGAACCTACTAAGGCAACGGTTGGACCAACTGCTGTAAATTGAGTAAATCCTTTGGTGGTGACGTGGTATAAATCAACCGAAGCCCCTAATTTATCACCGATTAAACCTTTATATCCAACTTCTAGGGTTGTCGTATTGGTCAAGGTAGCGGGTGCCGTTGGCACTAAATCGGGCATAGGTTGACCATTGAAGATATTATATCGGAAGAAATTACCAGTAGTCCCTCCTGGTACATAGCCATCAAAAAATGCTTGA
>CALFWI010000134.1 GCA_937928615.1 uncultured Saprospiraceae bacterium
TGGTCTAAATGTTTGGCAAAAAGTACATTCCATTCGGTAGCAGTCAATGCACCAAAAGAAGGAGATTCCTTTCCTTCAAAATGAGTACTGCCTAAATCGAAGGTTTTTTGCATATAGTCAATTAATCGCTTTTTTTCTTGCTCAAAATCCTTAGTTTTTCCAGTCATCACAAATTGCGGAGCCGTTCTACCATTTTTAGGATAAGGTTTTGTTCCACAAACGGTAGGTTTGACAAAAGATTTGAGCATAAAACGCATGAAAAGATTAGCTTTGGGATGCATATTTTCATGCGCCATTTCATAACCAACATTTACATGAGCTAGCATTTGAGCGACATTCATTTTTCCCCAAGCTGGCTTTGAATCATTCGTTAGTTGATTGACTCTATTAATGGTGGTTTTTAAGTCGGTTGAAGTAAATAGGTTTTTCATAATTGCTAAATTGAAGATTAGGCGAATGGTACAAAGGTAAGCAGTCTAGTAAAATAAAAAAAGAAGCCTCTCGTTAGAGAGACTTCTGGCCTTAAATGAACTCCTTATGTATAAGGAAGTTATACCGTGTTTATAATTTTAATCCGACTGGAAGGATAATATTAATAACTATTGTTTTGATTATTAATAACTGAAAAGTAACCCGATATATTAGTTTCTGGAATTAATATATTGTTAAGGTGTCTTTAAGAAGACGTGTAAAGAATAACATTTTGAATTTAACCATAATTGAATGGATTGTTACGATTGATTAAAAAAATAAATTTGTTTTCTCTTTTCTAATTTGCTGAACTTTAAGTTCGATATTTACGGTCAAGCTAGTTTGAAATTTGGTGTTAAAATGGCTGTTTCAATTTAATTTAATTTCGTAACTTTCCAGTATGGATGAAATCCACGGATACATAGAACGGATTACTTTCCAGAATGCGGACAATGGGTATACGGTTGCTCGCTTAAAAGAAAATGGAAAAAAGGACCTAACGACCGTCGTTGGGACGCTAACCTCTGTGCAAGCGGGGGAATCGGTACGCTGTAAAGGATTTTGGAAAAATGACATTAATTACGGCTATCAATTCCAAGTTCAAGAATACGAAGTAGAACGACCTTCTTCCGAAAAAGGCATAAAAAGGTATTTAAGTTCTGGATTAATCAAAGGCATCGGCCCTGCCTTTGCAGAACGAATTGTAGATTATTATAAACTCGAAACACTAGACGTCATTGATGCGAATCCCGAAAGTTTACTAGCCATCAATGGGATAGGTGCCAAAAGGGTGGAGCGGATAAAAAGCTGTTGGGCAGAACAAAAAGCGATTCGAGAAGTGATGGTTTTTTTACAAAGTTTTGGCGTTAGCCCTACTTACGCGAAAAAGGTATTTAAAACCTATGGCGATAAAAGTATTATAACGGTACAAACGAATCCTTATCAATTAGCCAGAGATATTTGGGGCATTGGTTTTAAAACAGCGGACCAAACGGCTCGACAAATGGGCATCCAAATGGAAGCGGATATTCGAATAGATTCGGGGGTAGAGTACGTTTTGTCGGAGCTGTCTAATGAAGGGCATACTTGTTATCCCGTCGATAAATTTTTAAAAAAAGCCCAAGAATTATTAACCGTTGAAGCCAATTTAATTGATGCTAGATTGGAAGCTATTTTAGCAGAAGATAGAATCGTGATTGCCAGTTTAGAAGTGGAGCAACAACCTATTATGTGCATCTGGTTGAAATTATTTCATGTTTGCGAAAAAGGCATTGTGAAAGAATGGAAACGTTTGCACAAAGGAACTTCGCTACTTCGAAAAATAGTCCCTGATAAAGCGATTATTTGGGCACAAGACCAATTAAAAATAGAACTCGCCATTAATCAAAAAACAGCCGTTGCGCAAAGTTTATCAGAGAAAATTCAAATTATTACAGGCGGGCCAGGCACAGGAAAAAGTACGATTACCAAAGTCATTTTATTAATTACCCAACAACTGACCAAAAAGATATTATTAGCCGCCCCAACAGGACGTGCGGCTAAACGGCTTTCAGAAATCACCAAGATGGAAGCCTCCACGATTCATAGTTTATTAGAATTCGATTTTGGTATCAATGGCTTTCGCAAAAATCTAGAAAACCCGTTGGATTGTGATTTATTGATTGTGGACGAAGCGAGTATGATTGATACGGTGTTGATGTATAGTTTATTAAAAGCCATTCCGAGCCATGCCAGATTAATTTTAGTAGGAGACATTGACCAATTGCCAAGTGTTGGCGCAGGCAATGTATTACAAGATTTGATTGCGGCCGAAAAAATTCCTGTTACTCGATTGACCGATATTTTTCGGCAAGCCGCTAATTCCAAAATTATCATCAATGCCCATAAAATAAATACAGGGCAATTTCCGAATATCAAAACCGAACCCGATGCGGATTTTTTCTTTATTGAAAAAGAACTACCAGAACAGATTACCGAATTGATTCCTATTTTGGTCAAAAAACGCTTGCCAAAAAAGTATGGCTTAGATAGTTTTAATGATATTCAAGTTTTGAGCCCTATGAATAGAGGAATAATAGGCACTCGAAACCTCAACTTTATTTTACAAAAGGAACTCAATCCATCTAAAGACCCTTTAATCAAAATGGGTAGAACCTTTCATTTGCACGATAAAGTGATGCAATTGAAAAATAATTATGACAAAGAAGTGTTTAACGGAGATGTCGGTCGCATCCAAAAAATAGACCGCATCGAACAAGAATTATACGTTGATTTTGAAGGCAAAATAGTCAATTACGATTTTTCGGATATTGACCAGTTAATGCTCGCTTATGCGGTTTCTGTACATAAATACCAAGGTAGTGAATGTCCTTGTATCATTATGCCCATGCATACAACGCATTATATGATGCTCTTCCGAAATATGCTTTATACGGGCATGACGAGAGGGAAACGATTGGTGATTATTATTGGGACCAAGAAAGCTTTATCGATGGCTATTCGGAATAATAAGGTGGCTAAGCGATATTCTGGGTTGGAGAAGGCTTTTGGAGACACTAAGTAAGCCCATGAATCACGAGCTGTAAATCTTAAAAAGCCTTGGGAGCATCTTTAGTGT
>CALFWI010000135.1 GCA_937928615.1 uncultured Saprospiraceae bacterium
TGTCAAAATCTCCTATAGTCATTCGTTCGCCACATCTACAAGGCGCAGAAGTCGCTTGGTTTGCCCCACTTTGTAATGGGGATGATGCCTTCTTGAGCAAACATGATTTGCGGTATAAAAGTGATTGGAGCAATACCTCAAATGTATTGATGACCGCAGATAGATTAGGCTATCGGAATATTTTATGCCCTTCCTCTTATCAAGTGGGGCAAGACACGATGACTTTTGCCTCCGCTGTTGCGCCTTTGACGCAGCAAATTAACCTCTTGACGGCTATCCGTTGTGGGGAAATGCACCCGCCAATGTTGGGTCGGGCAATTGCGACTTTAGACCATATTTTAAAAGGACGACTGACCATTAATATTATTTCTTCCAATTTGCCTGGAACGGATTTATCTTCCGCCGCTCGCTACCAACGGTCAAGAGAAGTCATTGAAATTTTAAAACAAGGTTGGACGCAAGAATATATTGATTTCAAAGGCGAATTTTATAATCTCAAACTAGATAATACCGACCCCGTTAAAACCTACCAACAAAATGGTGGACCGCTTTTATATTTTGGGGGTTATTCTCCTCCAGGTGTTGATTTATGTGCAGAACATTGCGATGTCTATTTAATGTGGCCTGAAACGGAGGAAAAGTTGCAAGGTTTGATGCAAAATATGAGTGATAAAGCCGCTGGTTATGGTCGGAAAGTAGATTTTGGTTTGCGGATTCATGTGATTGTTAGAGAAACCGAAGCGGAAGCTAAAGCAGCAGCCGCTAACCTGATGTCTTTTGTAGATGATAAAAGAGGCGAAGAAATTCGTTTGCGGGCTTTAGATGGTAAATCTTATGGCGTCTCTCGCCAAACGGAAATGAGAAATTTAGCGGATGATGATGGTTTTGTAGAAGACCAATTATGGACGGGTATTGGCCGAGCTAGGTCTGGTTGTGGTGGTGCTATTGTTGGAACGCCTGACCAAGTACTCGCCAAAATTCAACGCTATATGGATATGGGGATTCGGTCTTTTATCTTCTCTGGTTATCCGCATTTGGATGAATGTAAATTGTTTGGGCGCTATGTTTTGCCCCGAATAAAAACCTTTTCTATGCCTGTGGAACAGGGGCGCATGCCTGTTGGGGAACCTTTATCTCCTTTGGCAGGAGGCATACGGAAATAAAAAATCTAACAAGGCGGCTATTTCCCATAGCCGCCTTGTTTTGAATTAAACTAATCTATTCAAACAGAGCGGCTGTGGAAAACAGCCGCCCTGTTACAAGCTATCTCAAAAATATGAGTTTCAATAATCAATCAATCGGTCCTTACGAAGCAAAAACCAACCGTTATGACACCATGCAATATCGTCGTTGTGGTAAAAGTGGCATTTTATTACCTGTCATTTCTGTCGGTTTATGGCATAATTTCGGGCATGCCGACGATTTTAGCAATATGCGCCAAATTCTCCGAGTTGCTTTTGATAATGGTGTAACGCATTTTGATTTAGCCAATAATTACGGGCCACCTTACGGCGCAGCAGAAGAAAATTTCGGTCGTATTTTTGCCAATGATTTTCGCCCTTACAGAGATGAATTATTTATTTCTAGCAAAGCAGGTTGGGATATGTGGCCTGGCCCTTATGGTAATTTTGGTTCTCGTAAATACTTAATCGCCAGTTTAGACCAAAGTCTAAAAAGAATGGGTTTGGAGTATGTGGACGTCTTTTATCATCACCGACCCGACCCCGATACTCCTTTGGAAGAAACGATGGGCGCACTGCACCATATTGTCCAACAAGGCAAGGCCTTATACGTCGGTGTCTCTCAATACCCTGCGGAATTAACGGCCAAAGCAGCCGCTATCTTAAAGGAAATGGGGACAAAACTATTCATCCACCAACCAAGATATAGCATGTTAGACCGCTGGGTGGAAACGGACGGACTATTGGACGAATTAGAAAAACAAGGAACTGGGTCCATTGCTTTTTCTCCACTAGAACAAGGCATTTTGACGAATAAATACTTAAAAGGATTTCCTAAAAAATCTAGGGCAGTTAAAGATGGGCGGTATTTGAAGAAAGGTCAAATCACGCCTGAATTACTCGAAAAGGTGCGCAATTTGAATGAGATTGCCCAAGAACGAGGTCAAACGATGGCTCAAATGGCAATCGCTTGGTTATTAAAAGACCAACGAATCACGACGGTTTTAGTTGGCGTGAGTAGCCCTAAACAGATGTTGGATAATATTAAAACAGTCGATAATTTAGACTTTAGTAAAGGCGAATTAACGAAAATAGAAGCTATTTTAAAAGGCTAATCGTTCAATTCATAAATCTTTGACAAGTGTGCTGGTTGCTGGTTTGCAGTAGAACAACTGGCAATTTTAAAATTATTTAAGTGCTCCATCTTTAATTTTTCACTTAAGGGATTTTGCAAAAAATAACCTACGCAGACGAACTAGTGGTTTAGGAATTAAATAAATCCTAGTTTATTTCAAATAGTTTTTATTTATCAGTTATCGATTTTCTAAGCACTAATCCAACCAGCAACTTTTTTTACTATTACGAACTTCATGCCTCAACCACTAGGAGGATAGGCTGTACGGATTAGGCGGATTTTCCTCACGACTTGTTA
>CALFWI010000136.1 GCA_937928615.1 uncultured Saprospiraceae bacterium
ATTAGTTGTTTGTGGTAAGTAATTGAATTTTCACAAAAGCCTGTTTTTGTACTTTAGATAAGCTTGCTTTGCCCGTATCTTTGTAGTGTGTTAAGTAATTAACGCAAAAGCTAATAAAAGATTAGCTTAATAATTTTAGGATATGTTCATGGGATTTGAATTTGGCAAAGCACTCTTTAGTGGGATTTAGAATGCTTTGCTAACATTCATACTTATTTACAGGATGACAGGATTTTGCAGGATTAACGAGATTTCCTAAAATTACTCAACTAGATAAAAATTTTACTTTTAATATATATCAACCAAATAGAAAACTAAAGAATTAATTTTGGATATGTTCATGGGATTATAATTTGTTGAAAAAAGCCGTACATTTTGTACAGCTTTTTTTTTGTCCATTACTCACCTATTGCTACTCTTTCTTAGTTTTATTTCTCCTAATTTTGACTTTTTAAAATAATTTTACCTTAAATAACGTCTTTATCATAAAGTACAGGTGAACTTCAGTTCACCGAAAAATTACTCTATTTATATCAAAGCACTTCTTTCTATGAAAATAGTTGTCAAAGCATTTTTTGGAATTCTTCTAATTGCTCTTTTTACTCAATGCGAAGAGCCCGTCATTACACCAAAACCAAGAGGTTATTCAAAAGTTACTTTTCCAGAAAAAGGCTTTAAAACCTTTGATGGTGAATATTGTAATATGAAATTTCAATATCCAGCGTATGCGGAAATCGAGCGAAATAAATATTTTTTTGGCGAAGCCGCTCCGAATGATTGTTGGTTCAATTTATATTTTCCTGACTTTGACGCTAAGCTACATTGTAGTTATACCTATATTGACAAAGAAAATAATATAGCACATCTACAAAAACAAGCTTTTAAAATGACTGATTGGCATAATAAAAAAGCGAGTTTTATTGATGAAAAAACATTTGAAAATCAGCATAACGCGATTGGGATGACCTTTAATGTAGAAGGACCTGCGGCCTCTCCTTTTCAGTTTTTTGTCACGGATAGCTTACAGCAAGATCATTTCTTTCGAGCAGCTTTTTATTTTAATTCGCAAGTTAATACGGATTCTTTAGCACCGATATATGCTTTTATTAAAGAGGATTTAGAACAGATGCTACAAACTTTTGAATGGAAAAAGTAAGGTGCTATTATACAAATATTTTTCGTGACTATTCAGCAAAGGTATTGGGGGTAGGGCAAAGAGGGAACCTATTTGTAGATGAAAGGGTTTCTCTTGTAACCCTCAAAATTTATCAAATATATTCATTTACATGTCTCTGCCCCATGCGCTAAGCCCTCTGCTGAATAAATACGATTTCCCTCCTTTTTCCTAAAACATATTTGTTGTCAAAAGCTAAATTTAGATATAAAATTTTATAATTATAATTTTTATATTATTGTAAATTTGGTTTATTTAAAAATAAACAGTATTTTGTTTTATTAGTTTTAATTAATGCAAAAATATAGTTTATGAAAACCCATCACAGAGAAATTTTAATCTATTATAATGCAAATTCTAGTTCTGATAGAAAGACCATTGCACATGCCAAAAGTGTAACGACTCATTTAAAATCTTATGAATATAAAAAAGCTCCTTCTACTAGTACTAGTTGGCAAATGATTTTAAGTTCTCTGGATATTCATCCTAAAGATTTGTTGAATAAGGCGCATCCGTATTATCGTTCACATATCAAAGGCAAAGAATTTAATAAAGAGGATTGGATTAGTTGCTTACAAAAAAATCCAGAGTTGATTAAAGCGCCTATTGCAGTCCGAGGATATAGAGCTATTCTTTGTAGCAATCCTACAGATATTTATAAATTAATTTAAACTTACTATTGAAACTATAAAATTCCCAAAAATTAGATTTAAGTTCAATACTTAGGAGAAAGTGCCCCGATACTTTCTCCTTTTTTATTTTAATATTTCTAAAGTTGTTACTTTTTTAACTTCCTCCATTATACTCTTGACTCGCCGCGCAGCGTACCGCATTTTTCAACAAAAAAATTATTAGAATTTCACTAAACTAGCTTAGCTCGTTTTCTGACTGAGAGACCATATTCGTTTCTTGGAATAACCTCCCGATGTCTTTCTCAGCCAAGCTATCTAAGCTACTTAAACTAGGAAAATATGTCAATGCCAAAAGAACCTCGTCAGTTGATGATTAACTTAATGTATCTCGTCTTGACGGCTTTATTAGCGCTAAATGTTTCTGCTGAAGTCATGAGTGCTTTGTTTATGATAGACGAAAGTATCAAAGAAACGAATCATTTAGTAGCTGCTGAAAACGAACAATTATTAATAGAAGTCACTAAACAGGCAGATGCTTACCCTCAATTCAAAATTTATCAAGCACAAGCAGAACAAGTGAAAATGACGGCGGATGAACTGAATCAATATATTGATAAGCTAAGGGATGAATTAATAGAAGCTGCTGGTGGTTTAGATGAAAATAATTTACCCAAAAGAAAGGATGATAAAAGTATTACGACTCGCCTTTTTATCAATGAAGAGAAAGGTTTTGAATTAGAAACAAAGGTCAAAAATACGAGAACCGAATTATTAGGTATATTAAAAGAAACAGTAGATAGTGTGCGTTTTAGTGAAACCTTACCTTTAAAAATAAATCCGATTCCTGCTAATTCAGAAAAAAATAATTGGGTGGAATTTACTTTTCAGCAAATGCCTTTAGCGGCAGTTTTACCTTTATTGAGTAAATTCCAAAATGACTTGAAACTGTCAGAGTCTACTTTATTAAAGCATTTTTTGAGTAAAACGGGTATTACCAGAAAGCAAGATGCGTTTACTCCTGTAGTCGCTGCTAACAAAAGTTATGTGATTAAAAATGAAGGCTATGAAGCGGAAATATTTCTCGGTTCTTATAGTAGTACGGTCGATAATTTAACGGTTAGTGTAGATGGGCGACCAATTACTGTAAGAGATGGAAAGGCATTATTTAAATTGAATCCCTCTAGTTTAGGCATCAAAAAACATACGGCTAAGATTAGTTTGAGAGACCCATTGACAGGGGAAATAGCCTCTTTTACCAAGCAATTTGAATATGAAGTAGGAGAACGTTCTGCGACTATTTCTGCCGATAAAATGAATGTTTTATATGTTGGTGTAGATAATCCTTTGTCTATTTCTGTTGCGGGTGTACCTTCTGGGCAGATTCAGGTTAGTGGCGAAGGCGTCACTTTGACTAAAACGAGTAATGGTAAATATAGCACTAAACCTCGTCGAACAGGAAATGCAAAAATTACCATTTCTGGCGGTGGTTTACAGCCTTCTACTTTCAACTACCGAGTCAAGCGCATTCCTGACCCGACTGTAAAAGTGGGGCGCAAAAATGGTGGCGTTGTCAATGCTGCTGAATTTAAAGCACAAAGAGGGATTATCCCTCATTTAGAAGGATTTGACTTTGAAGCTCGTTGTAAAATAGGTAGTTATGAAGTGGCGAGAGTACCAAAAAGTGGGGATGCTCAAGTACATAAAAATAATGGCGGTGCTTACGAAAATAGGGTGAAGCGAATGGTGCAACAAGCAAAAAGAGGAGACGTCTTTTATTTTAGTAACATTAAATGTAAATGCCCTGGCGATCAAGCTTCTCGAAATTTAAATGGATTGGTTTTTAATATTCGATAAATACTGTTTTTACGTGTCGGACTTTCAAAGTGCCCGATACATAAGTCAATCACTTTTTGGAAACTGCATCAACAACTAAACATCTATTTTATCCATCTTTAACAATTAACGAATGAAGTTTTTATCAGCACTCATGCTATGTTTAGTGTTTTTTACAATTACCTTATCAAGCCAACCCGCGCCGATTAGTGATTTAGTTGCACCCAAAATTTTGAAAGAAAAATCAATCTTGCCTTATCCTAAAGTACAGGAACGAGACATTATGTGGAAAAAATATGTTTGGCGGATTATTGATGTCCGAGAAAAAATGAACCTCCCCTTTGTTTACCCAGAAGCCCCTTTTTTTGACATTATAACCAATGCTGCTCAAAAAGGAGAACTAGACTTATTCAGCCCAGAAGATGACCATTTTTCTTATAATTTATCAGCTAATGAATTGCAGGAAATGTTGTTTGATAGAGATACGGTAGAAATCTGGGATGAAAATTTTAATCGAACTTTGATGCCTATTGAAAATAGTTTGAATTATGAAAATGTTAAGCGTTTCCGTATTAAAGAAGTCTGGTATTTTGATTCGCATTATTCGGTTTTAAAAGTTCGGATTTTAGGTGTAGCTCCCTTGATTGAAGCATTAGATGAAGCAGGAAATTTTAAATATGAACGTCCTTTATTCTGGGTAGCCTATAATCAGTTACGACCTGTTTTAGCTAAAGAGCGAGTATTTAATCCTCAAAATGATGCGGCTCACACAAGTTGGGAAGATTTAATGGAAATGCGCTATTTTGCTAGTACGATTATTAAAGCCTCTAATGTGCACGATAGAAAAATTGAAGATTATTTGACGGGTGTGGATGTGCTTTTAGAAGCAGAAAAAATCAAACAAGAAATATTTAATTTTGAACATGACCTTTGGTCTTACTAGTTGCCAGTTACCAGTTGCGAGTTGCGAGTTTCCTGTTTCGGGTTGTTAGTGCTCGATTAACTCGCAACTTGCAACTGGTAACTCGCAACTGTCTAATTTCTCCCATAATTATCATTTTTATAGATTAAGCCATTCATTTTATCAATTTTTAAGACACAACCATAAATAACTATGTATTTTTGTGGAAATTTAGCGAATAATAACTGATAGGAAAAGAGAGGATGATAAACTTTGCTTCGAGACTTATATACTAAGCACTAACTTTGTCGAAACGTAAGTTCAGCGAAGCTAATTGACATTTCATCGTTTATCATTCATCTTTCATCGTTTAGTAAAGTCTTAATTTATAGATAAAAATGGCAAGACGTAAACAAGATTTAGCGGATACTCCGAAGGTAAAAGTAACACAAGAGAGTTTTAGGGAGGCAATTAAATCACTAGATTTTATTCGACCTTATCGTTGGTCATTAATAGGTGGGATGATTCTGCTATTTATGACGAGTATGATTTTTATGGTGATGCCTTGGTTGATTGGGCAGATGGTGGATGTTGCACAAGGGAAAGCGGAACATACTTATACGTTAAAGGATATAGGATGGGGCTTAATTGTGTTGCTGGTGGCTCAAGGTTTTATCTCTTATACAAGGGTTATTCTATTTGCCAATGTTAGTGAAAAAGGAACAGCGGATTTAAGAAAAGCTCTTTATAAGAAGATGACTTCTTTGCCCATTACCTTTTTTGAAGAAAATAAAGTAGGCGATTTAATTAGTCGCTTAACGGCGGATGTCGAAAAATTGTACAGCACCTTTTCTATTACCTTAGCGGAATTCCTTCGCCAAATCATCATTTTAGTTGTTGGTATTTTATTTCTAGCGATTACGACGCCGAAGTTGTCTTTAATTATGTTATTGACGATTCCTTTTGTTGTGGTAAGTGCTATCTTTTTTGGTCGATACATTCGGAAATTATCTAAAAAAAGACAACAACAATTAGCAGATTCCAATTCTATTTTAGGCGAAACTTTGCAGGCTATTCAAGTGGTCAAAGCTTTTGCCAATGAAATGTTTGAAGTCAAAAGGTATAACGCCTCTATTGAAGGCGTTGTCAAAATTGCTATGCAATATGCTAGAGGACGTGCATTGTTTGCGACTTTCATTATTACTATTTTATTTGGCGCACTTTTCTTCATTATTTGGCAAGGGGCAGTGATGGTACAAGATGGGACGATTTCTGCAGGAGAATTGGTCGCTTTTGTGACGTATACTTTTATTATTGGTGGGTCGATTGCTAGTTTAGGTAATTTTTATCCAGAAATTTTAGGCGCTTTTGGAGCAACAGAAAGAGTCAGAGAAATCTTAAGCACACCAGGTGAGGTTGATTTAGAAAAGCATCCAACCATTACCTCGCAAAGAATAGCAGGGAATATTGAATATAAAAATGTTCATTTTACTTATCCAACTCGACCAGATATTCCAGTTTTAAAAGGGATTGACCTTAAAATAGAAGCGGGGCAAAAAGTGGCTTTAGTAGGACCAAGTGGAGTTGGTAAATCTACGATTATTCAATTATTACTGCAATTTTATAAAATTTCAGCAGGAGATATTTTAGTAGATGGGAAAAGCATTTTTGGCCAGAATATTCGAGATTTTAGAAATAATTTAGCGCTAGTACCGCAAGAAGTGATTCTTTTTGGAGGAACTATTAGAGAGAATATTTTATACGGTAAAGAAGACGCTACGGAGGAAGAAGTCATTACCGCTACTAAACAATCTAATTCTTGGGAATTCATCCAATCTTTCCCAGAAGGATTAGAAACGATAGTCGGTGAAAGAGGGGTGAAATTATCAGGCGGTCAACGACAAAGAATTGCCATCGCTAGAGCTATTCTAAAAAATCCAGCTATTCTATTATTGGACGAAGCGACTTCTTCTTTGGATGCAGAGTCTGAAAGATTGGTACAAGACGCCTTAAATAATTTAATGGAAGGACGAACTTCTATTATTATTGCACATCGTTTGGCAACCATTCGAGATGTAGATACTATTTATGTATTGAATAAAGGCGTTGTGGAAGAACAAGGGACGCATGATGAATTATCTATAGTTGATGAAGGGTTGTATAGTAGTTTGGCTAAGTTGCAATTTGAAACAGTCTGATAAATACCGATATTTGCCCTAAATTTGATTAGAAATTTATTATTGAAATGAAGAAGTTATATAATAAAATAAGCGGAGAAGAACTCAAGAAAAAAATACAAGAAAGTACGGAAAAAAGAATTACGCTTTCTTTTTATCAATATGCTAATATTGAGACACCAAAGAAATTCAGAGATGATTTATACCTCATGCTGGACAAAGTCGGTGTGTTAGGGCGTATTTATGTAGCAAAGGAAGGGATTAATGGGCAACTTTCTGTGCCTGAAGTCAATTTTGAAACCTTTAAAACGGATTTATATTCCATTGATTTCTTAAAGGGGATTCGTTTAAATATTGCCATTGAAGATGATGGTAAGTCGTTTTTTAAGTTAAAAATAAAGGTTCGGGAAAAGATAGTAGCAGATGGCTTGAACGATGAAGCTTTTGATGTAACGAAACGAGGTAAACACTTAAAAGCGGAAGCATTTAATGAATTGACGGATAATCCTGAGACGATAGTTGTGGATATGCGCAATCATTACGAAAGTGAAGTTGGGTATTTTGAAAATGCGATTCGACCTGATGTGGAAACTTTCAGAGAAGCGCTACCCTTAGTGGAAGAAATGTTGGCGGATAAAAAAGATAAACCTATTGTCATGTATTGTACGGGAGGTATTCGCTGTGAAAAAGCAAGTGCTTATTATTTACACAAAGGATTCAAAGATGTATACATGGTCGATGGGGGCATTATTGATTATGCTAGAGAGGTTAATGAAAAAGGCTTAAAGAATAAATACATTGGTAAAAACTTTGTCTTTGATGACCGAATGGGAGAGCGCATTAGTGAGGACGTTGTGGCTAAATGCCATCAATGTGGAACAACTTGTGATACGCATATTAATTGTGCGAATGATGCTTGCCATATTCTATTTATTCAATGCCCTACTTGTGCCGAAAAATATGATGCCTGTTGTTCTCAAAAATGTAGTGATTTTATCAAATTACCAACAGAAGAACAGCAATTTTTAAAGGGAACTATTGAATTTAATGGGACTAAATTCGGTAAGGGACGGTATAAGGCGCATCATCAAGATGATGCCTTAGAAAAATCATAGTATAGTGGAACTTCAGTTCCACGACGCATATCTAACATGGAACTGAAGTTCGGTTATACTAAGCCTAAAACGCCCAAGCCAAATAAAGCAAAATCATACTTCACAGGGTCTTTTTTATCAAACACTCTTAGTTTTTCGGTTAATTCTAAGACCGTTCTCCAATCTGTTTGTTTTCTATCCAATAAATTTAATTTCCTAGCCACTTTATCTACATGTACATCTAAAGGCATTAATAATTGAGCAGGTTGAATGCTTGTCCAAAGTCCAAAATCTACGCCTTTATCATCTTGTCGAACCATCCATCGCAAAAACATATTTAACCGTTTACAAGTTGATTTTCTTACGGGCGTGGCAACGTGCTTTCGAGTTCTTCTAGGAGCATCGGGTAAGGCAAAAAACAACTCATGAAAACCAGCAAGTGCCTCGCCAATATGTTCGCTTTCTGGCGTAATAAATTGACTAAAAGCGGTTTCTAAAGAATTATTATTTTGATAAAATTGTTGAAAAAATTCTAAGAAATAAAGGGTATCAATTACCTGAAAAGTGCGATGTTTAAATCCGATAAAACGTTCCCTATCTTTTTCTTGATGGTTTACGATAAAGTCATGAGGTGCGCCATCCATCAATTGGATGAGTTCATTTGATTTGTTGATAATGGTTTTGCGTTGCCCCCAAGCTAACATGGAGGACCAAAAGCCCATAATTTCAATATCCTGCAATTTGCTGAATTTGTGCGGAATACAAATTGGGTCATTTTCTATAAAATCGGGTTG